>JAFGUR010000223.1 GCA_016938425.1 Fusobacteriaceae bacterium | reverse complement strand
TATCATGGAATAAAGCTCCTAGTTGAACAGTAAGGAGATGGCAGTTCTCAGTATTAGCTATTTTACAAGCATTATTAAAAACTCTTAAAGTATGAAACCAATCATGGCCAGATCCTTCTTTATCTAATTTTGCTTTTACAATTTTTTTTACTTCTTTAATGATGTCTTGTGTCATAATAACTCCTTTTAGAAATTTACTTATAATAACTATACATAATTTATAATAAATAAAAATTTATTAATACCAAAGTTAATAGCGAAATTTTTAGAAATTTAAAAGGAGTTGAAAACTCCTTAAAATCTTCGATGAACTTTTTTATTTTTAATGATAGATTTTTCAGTATTACTAATATTAGGATGAGAGTTTTCAATATTTCTTGGTGGTTTACCAAGGTGCAGCCGTTCTTCTTTCAACCATTTTGAAATAAGCTTTCTATCAACTTTAGTTTCATGGATAACATCAGTAATAGTAAGTCGTCGATCAAAGTTATCAGCTATATAACTTCTAACTTTATTAAATTCTTCTTCTTCTTTTTCAATCATTTCTTGTAAATAATTTTTAGCCATCAGCTTCATCTTCTAGTTCTCTTGAAAGTTTTTCAAAATGCAAAAGAATAGAGTCATAATTAACCAATTTTCCTTGAAATTCATATGCTTCTAGCAAATCATCTAACATAACTAAACCTCCTTGTTATAGTTTATATTAACGAGTTCTTATTAAAATTATCGATACATTAAGAAAAAACTTTAAAAAAGAAAAAACAAGATAAACTTGTTTTTACATGTTATATTTTGACTTGTTAAAGCTTTTTAAACTATTTAAAAGATTCTCTTTTTTATCATTTTCAAGATAAATAATTCCACCAGTAGTAGATTTGATAGCAACGTATTTTTTGTCACTTTCGTTGAAACCTATTGAAAATCCATCAATACTTTCAACATCTTTAAGTTCTTTAATTACTAAATTAGCCCAATAAACAACAGAAACATTACCATCAATAGAATCTGATTGAACTAATAAACCTGTACTTTTATCATCAGTATCTTTAAGTTTAATAGAAGTTAAACCATCTTTTGTTGCTTTGTCTGTTTCTTTCCATTCAGCAAAAGAAGCAAAACTTAATAATAAAAATAGCATAATTATTCTTTTTTTCATTTATACACCTCACCAAAATTTGATAATAGAGTATACCATCATTTTTTTATAAAATCAATATCCAAAAATTAAAAAAATCCAAAATGTATAAAGTGAAATTACTTGACATAAGGTATATATACATGTAAAATAAAGGACAAAGATAAAAAAGGAGTATTTATGTGGGAAAATTTTTTTGATAAACCAAAGAAAAATTATAATCCGTATATGGGAAAAATGAAGGAGTTTCCAAAGTATATTCAATGGGATAAAAAGGAAATGAATTTAAAAAAAGGAAACTGGAATGAATTCTTTGAGAATTCTAATGAAATATATTTAGAAATTGGAAGTGGACAAGGTAATTTTACAGTAGGGAATGCTCAAAGGCATAGAGATAGAAATTTTATTGGGATAGAATTAAAGTTTAAAAGACTTTATATGTCTGCACAAAAAGCTAATAAACGTTCTTTAAAAAATATTACGTTCATAAGAAGATGGGGTCAAGAAATTCTTGAGTTTATTGGAGAAGAAGAAATAACAGGACTTTATATAAATTTTCCAGACCCATGGGATGGCAATGAAAAAAATAGAATTATAAATGATAAACTATTTTATGAAACGTTATCCAAAATATTGAAAGATAATGGAAAATTATTTTTTAAAACAGATCATGATGGGTATTATAATGATGTTTTGGAACTTATGAAAAGGATAGAAGGATTTAAAGTTGTTTACAATACTAATGATTTACATAATGACCCTTTAGGTAAAGATAATATAAAAACAGAATTTGAAGAACTTTTTACTAGAAAAGGGATAACAACAAAATATATAGAAATTTGTAAAGAAAAAACACTTGACAAAAAATAAAAATTATCTTATAATCAAGGGGTATTCTTATGGAATTAAATGAGTTTTTAGAAGTATCAATACTTTTTGGGTATTACAAGAATTTACTTAGTGATAAACAAAAAGAGTATATGGAAAAACATTTTGAGTTGGATTATTCTCTATCAGAAATTGCAAAAGAATATGAAGTTAGTAGACAAGCTGTTTACGATAATATCCGTAGAGGGATAAAAATTCTAAATGAATATGAGGAAAAATTATCTCTTTGGGAAAGAGATAAGAAAATTGTTAAAGACTTAAAAGAGCTAAGAAATAATTTTTCAATTGAAAAATTAGATAAGATTATAAAAAACCTTGATTATTCAGAAGAGGTGTAAAATGTTAGATAACTTAGGAAGCAGATTTCAAGATATTGTAAAAAAAATAAAAGGTCATGGAAAACTTTCAGAGAGTAATATTTCGGATGCACTTAGGGAAGTTAGGTTAGCTTTATTAGAAGCAGACGTGAATTATAAAGTGGTAAAAGACTTTATTTCTAGAATAAAAGAGAAAGCTGTTGGAGAAGAAACTTTAAAAGGAATTAATCCAGGACAACAGTTTATTAAAATTGTTAATGATGAATTAGTAGAACTTTTAGGAGGAACTAATGCAAGATTAACAAAAGCACCTAAAGGAATGACAGTTATAATGCTTTCAGGACTTCAAGGAGCAGGTAAAACAACTTTTGCAGCTAAATTGGCTAAATTTTTGAAAGGAAAAGGAGAAAGACCTTATCTTGTAGGAGCAGATATATATAGACCAGCTGCAATGAAACAATTACAAGTTTTAGGAGAAAGCATAGATGTTCCTGTTTTTACTATAGAAGGAAGCAAGGATGCAGTAGAAATATGTAGAAAAGGCTTGGAAGAAGCTGAAAATAGAAATTCAAATTATGTTCTTTTAGATACAGCAGGAAGACTTCATATTGACGAAGAGTTAATGAATGAACTAAAAGAAATAAAAAAAATAGCAAAACCTCAAGAAATATTGTTAGTAGTAGATGCAATGACAGGACAAGATGCAGTAAATGTTGCATCGAGTTTCAATGAAGCATTAAATATAGATGCTGTTGTTTTAACAAAGTTAGATGGAGATGCGAGAGGTGGAGCAGCTCTTTCAATTAAAGCTGTTGTAGGTAAACCTATAAAATTTGTAGGAGTTGGAGAAAAAATGGATGATATAGAGTTATTTCATCCAGATAGATTGGCTTCTAGAATATTAGGTATGGGAGATGTAATTTCATTAGTTGAAAAAGCTCAAACCATTATAGATGAAGATGAAGCAAAAAAACTTGAAGAAAAAATGAGAAAACAAGAATTTGACTTAGAAGATTTTTTAAAACAACTTCAAGGAATAAAAAGATTAGGTTCTCTAGGTAGTATTTTAAAAATGTTACCAGGTGTTGGAGATTTAGGAGATTTAGCTCCAGCAGAAAAAGAAATGAAGAAAATTGAAGCTATGATTCAATCAATGACAAAAGAAGAGAGAGCAAATCCAAAAGTAATTAATGCAAATAGAAAGAAAAGGATTGCAAAAGGAAGTGCTACAGACGTATCTGATGTTAATAAATTATTAACACAGTTTGAACAAATGAAAAAAATGATGAAAATGTTTAGTAATGGAGGGTTACCAAATATGGGAAAAATGCCAAAATTCCCAGGTAGAAAATTCCCTTTTTAAATAAATCAAAATAAAAATGAAGAAGGAGTAGATAGAATGGTAAAATTAAGATTAACAAGATTAGGTAGAAAAAAAGCACCTATATACAGAATCGCTGCAATGGAAGCTTTAAGTAGAAGAGATGGGAAAGCAATAGCTTACTTAGGAAACTACTATCCATTAGAAGATTCAAAATTAGAATTAAAAGAAGAAGAAATATTAACTTTCTTATCAAATGGTGCTCAACCAACAAGAACTGTTAAATCATTATTAGCTAAAGCTGGAATATGGGAAAAATTCGAAGCTAGCAAAAAATAAATTTTAGACTGGGTAACCAGTCTTTTTTTTTACTGTGTAT
>JAFGUR010000222.1 GCA_016938425.1 Fusobacteriaceae bacterium | reverse complement strand
TCCATTTTTTCTTTCTTCTTTATCTGTTTTTAACCATACATATATTGTTAATGGTATCAGTAAAAATGCTCCCACACATCCACCAATAATATCAATTAACCTTTTTACTAACCTTCTGTTAAATGACCTTATATATTGTCCTGCTGTTATAAGCATTATTCCATCATAATCTTCTACCTCACTATTAAAAGTAAAAAGTCCATTAACATCAGGAATATATTTAATTTTATTAACTTTTCCATCAAGTTTATTTACTATATAGGTCATCTCTTCTTCGTTTACATTTTCGATTGCAACAATAACTTCATCTACATTATCAAAAATACAATTACTTATTTCATGACATTTCCCAAGATACTTTTTCTTGTCTATTTTTATATCTACGCCCTCTCTAAATTGCACATAGCCTTTTATATTGTACATAGTAAAGCTATTTTCATCAACAATTGTAGATAACTTATTTGCTAAATCTCCAACTCCTATAATGACTAAATCTTTCTTTAAAAACTTATAAAAATATTTCCTATTTAATTTAACTAAAAAGATTGTAAAAATCAAATTAAATATTGAATTAAAAAAATTCAAAAACAAAAAATTGCTATTGTATTGACCGCCAGCAATTTTCATTACTAAAGAAATCAAGAAAAATAAAGTAAATACTCTTAATGTTTTCCTAAGTTCTTCCCATATTAAATAACTTTTATGCCTATAGATTCCCTCATAAAACATCAAAATAAATAGCACTATAAATTCAGCCTTTATTTCTCTTAAAACATTACGATGAAATCCTAAAATATTTAATCCAAAATAAAATATTCCTTGAATTAGAATAAAAATTAAAATAAAAAAAATCTTATTAATTGCTTTTTTAAAATATAACATAATTCCTATACCCTTCCCTATTAAAGTATAGAACAACCTTTTGCCGCAGATTATCCCCATATATTATTACTACTTATTTCCTCTTTTTCCTTTATTTTTATTACTCTAAATTAAAATTCAATTCCTTCTTTATGATGTGTCTGCTTTAAGCTTATCGTTTAAAACCCTTCCAAAGTCTGCTAAATCTAAATAGTTTCCTCTATTAGCTCTACTTTATAGCTTTTCTTTAATTGTAGTATTTAAGAGAGTCGGCTCTACCACACTTCTATTAATACTTATCACATTAAGTTTTAAAAAGTCTAAAGCTCCTGTATAACCTTCTTTATATGCTGCGCACTATTTTTATCACATATTAACAACCCTTCTTCAGAATCAACAATTATAAGATCCCTTACCCCCAAAGTTGCAATAGTTCTTCCTTTATCTCCTATTACAATATTTTTTTCACTATCAATCTCTATTACTCTAGCATTTCTTATTATTGAGTCATTTTGATTTTTTTCAAAAACTTCTTCTAAAGACGGATAACTCCCTATATCATTCCAACCTATATCTACTGGTATTACTTGAATTTTATCCGATTTTTCCATAACTCCATAGTCTATAGAAATCTTCTCAAATTTTTCAAATTCGTCTTTAATCCTATCACTTTTTTCTTCTTCATTTAATTTTTCATTCTCAATTATCAATTTTAAATTATTTATTACCAAACCGTGCTCTGGCATGTATTTTTTTATATTTTCTATAATCGTATGTGTTTTCCATATAAACATACCACTATTCCAATAAAAGTTTCCTTCTTCTAAAAAAAACTCTGCTCTATCATAATTAGGCTTTTCGTGAAAAGCCTTTACATTATATATATCTAATTTTTCTACAAAATCCTTTTTATTTACCTCAATATACCCATATCCTGTATGTGGTTTATCTGGTTTAATTCCCAATGTAAAAATATTTTCTTCATTTTTTACTACTTCTGAAGCTGCTTTTACCAAAATATCTCTAAAAATTTGCTCCTTTTGTATAAGGTGATCTGAAGCTAACACAACCATTTCACTATTAGGAAAAGCTTTTTCGACTACCAATGCAGAATATCCTATACAAGCTGCCGTATCTTTCATTAATGGTTCAATTATTATATTTTCTTTTGGCAAAAAAGGTAATTCTTCCATAATTCCTTCTACCTGTTGAATATTAGTTGCAACAAATATTCTTTCTGTAGGAATTAAAGGTAAAATTCTATCTACTGTTTCCCTTATCATTGATTTGCTACTAAATAGCTTAAGCAATTGCTTAGGTTTTTTTTCTGTTGATAATGGCCAAAATCTTTGCCCACTTCCCCCAGCCATAATAAGTGCTGTTAACATCTGACATCTCCTTAGATTACAATCTTCTGTAAAATTATACAGTAATCACTATGATATTACAAGAAATTTCTAAAATTTTTGGCTGTTTTCTGGTACTTTTACCATTTTTTCTAATTTTAATTTATACTTAACAATTACTTTTTATAAGTATATCAATTATGTAGTCAAAATACACAAATAGAGGGTACTTTTATTCACCCTCTAACATGTTAAAATTATAATAGATCCCTCTCTAAATTTTCTCTAAGCCATTAGCTTAATTCTTTAACTCTCTAAATTTTTCTTCAATCAATTTATTATTTTCTTTTATTTCTATGTATTTTGTATCTAAGAAATTAAAAAATTCTTTTCTTTCATTAACATTAAGTTCTTTATAAGCTTTTTCTCTATATTCTCCATAAATATAGAGTAATTTTGTATAATCTATTCTTTTCATAAAATTCACCTGCCTTTTTGCCTTTTCAAGCCAATTATATAATTTTTTTAACCATTTTAAAAATATATGTTTTTTAATTTTCAAATATACCATATGAATTATTGTTTTTCTGACTTAAATACTTAAAAATCCTTAAATAATTTATTTATCGTTGATAAAATTAGATTAACATGATAAAATATGTATATATCCGAGAATAATTAGTAATTAAAAATTGTAGGGTGTTCTCCGCTGGGAAACCCCAAATTTTAAAAGTGAGATTGGAATTAGTCTTTGAATAGGTTTCATAAACCAAATCAAAAATATAAAAGGAGTTCTATGGAAAATTTACTTGATCCTAAAATAGATTTTATCTTTAAAAATATTTTCGGCAACAAAACCAGTTCAAATATACTTATTAGCTTATTAAACGCCGTTTTAGGATATAAAAAAAACGAGAATAGAATAACTGAAATTACAATTGATGATAGTTTTATCAAAAAAGAGAATCTTGAAGATAAATTTGCTGTTTTAGATATAAAAGCAACTTTAAATGATGGTACAAGAATAAACATTGAAATGCAAGTTATTGACCAATATGACATGAAAAAGAGAAGTCTATATTATCTTAGTAGACTTTATTCTGAACAATTAAAACAAGGAGATGAGTACAAAAAATTAAACGGTGCTATCTCCATTAATATATTAAACTTTAATTTGTTAAACAATGATAGGTACCACAGTCATTTTCTATTTAAGGAAAATCAAACAAATGAAATATTCACTGATTTGATGCAAATTCATATTATTGAACTTGCAAAATTTAATAAAGACCCTAAAGATATTCAAGATGACTTGGAAAGTTGGGTAGAGTTTTTAAAAGAACCAAGTATGGAGGTGGTTGAAATGTTATCAAAAAAAGTTCCTGAAATAATCGAAGCATTTGAAGTGCTTAAAGTTGTTAGTAGTGATGTTGAAACTAGAAGAGATGCTGAAATTAGATTTAAATCTATGAGTGATAAAGCTTCTAACCTTGCTGGCGCTAGAGAAGAGGGGATTAAACAAGGCATTCAGCAAGGAATTCAACAAGGAGTTCACGAAGTTGCTAAAAATATGTTAGCAAATGGAATGGATATAGAAATGATACAAAAATTTACAGGTTTATCAAAAGAAGAAATTCTAAAATTGAAATAACCCCCTCTAAATCTCCCTCTGATAAGGGGAGACTTGGAGTTTTAAGTTTTTTAACTTTCATTACAGCTATAATTTGGGCAAATTATATTGCAAATTTTCTTAAGTTGATGCCATTGCTCTAAATCCCCCCTGACAGGAGGAGACTTAACTTTTATCACAATTATAATTTCTCAGCTCCCCATCACTCTCAAAACGTCAAAACCATTTGATTTTAAATGCTCCAACAATTCATTTTGAAAAACTATACTTTTTTAGTAAAAAACAGTTGACATTATATCTAATTAGATATATAATTAATTCATGAAGAGAGATAACAATATAAATTTAAAACTATTTGTAGTCTTAAACAAATGCAGTATTACAGTAGGTCGTAAATCTGAAAAGACCATTAGACCTACAGGACTTACAATTCCACAGTTTTCGGTACTTGAAATACTTTACAATAAGGGAGATTTAAAGGTAGGTGACATTATTGAAAAAAGTCTTTCAACCGTTGGAAATATAAGTCTTGTAATAGACAACCTTTGTAAATTAGGCTACACTGAAAAAAAGAAGTGTACTTTAGACAAAAGAATAACTTATGTTACACTTACAGAAAAAGGAAGAAAGCTTATGGATAATATGTGGACACCTCATGTAGAAGAGATGGACAATATTATGTCAGTTCTTGATTTAGAAGAAAAAGAAACTTTGATTAGCCTTTTAAAAAAACTTGGAAAATCATAGTCAGAATTTATATTTTGTGGCATTGCCACTTTTTCTTAAAAATTTTATATCTAGTTAGATGTAAAAAGGAGGATTTATGTTAAAAAAAATACCAATAGATGGGCTTTTTAATGATAATCATGGTTGGTTAAATACTTTTCATCATTTTTCCTTTAATAGATACTATAATCCTGAAAGAATGGGTTTTGGAAAAGTTAGAGTTATAAATAATGATTATATTGCACCAAAAACAGGATTTGAGACACATCCACATAAAAATATGGAAATCATAACATATGTTATAGGCGGAAAGCTTACTCATAAAGACAGTATGGGAAATATAGGAACCATTGGGCGTGGAGAAGTCCAATATATGAGTGCAGGAACAGGAGTTTATCATTCAGAACATAATTTACATGATGAAACCCTTCACTTATATCAAATATGGATTTTACCAGAAGAAAATGGATTAAAGCCCAATTATGGAGAATCTCATTTTAAATGGGAAGAAAGAGTAGATAAATTATTTCATATGGTGTCTTCTCCCAAAGGAAATGCACCTATAAAAATTTATTCAGATGTTAATATTTACTCTACATACACAGATAAAGAGTTTGAGTTTCAAGTAAAAAAAGGAAGACAACTTTACTTAGTTGTAATGGAAGGAGCCGTTGAGGTTTCGGACATCACCTTAAATGAAGCTGAAAGTCTTGAAAGTGTAGAAGAGATTATTTATATAAAACCAAAAACAAAATCACATTTAATATTATTTGAAATGGAAAAAGGAGAGTAAAAATTATGAAAAAAGTACTTTATATTAAAGCAAATCCAAAAAGCAATGAGGTTTCAAACACATTTAAAATTTCAGAAGCATTAGTAGAAAAATACAAAAAAGATGGTCATGAAGTTGTAGAATTAGACCTTTACAAAGAAAATCTTAGACACTTAGATGGAGAAGTTTTAGGAAAATTATTTAGTGGTGAAGATAACGAAGTTACTAAATATGTAAATGACGTAACAAATTATGATGAATATATTATCGCAGCACCTATGTGGAACTTATCAATTCCATCAATATTAAAAACATATATTGACCATATTATGGTTGCAGGTAAAACATTTGCTTATACAGAAAATGGTCCAGTTGGATTGTTAAAAGGTAAAAAAGTTGTTCATGTTACAACTAGAGGAGGTTTCTATTCAGAAGGAGCTGGAGCTGCTTATGAAATGGGAGATAGATATTTAAGAACAATTTATGGATTTATGGGAGTTACTGATTTTGAAACAGTTACTTTAGAAGGAACAAATGTATTGTCACCAGAAGATATTAATGCTAACTTAAGCAAATTAATAGTAAGTTTATAATTTATTAGTCATCAAATCTTTTAACATATTTTAAAGGGAATCATCTTAATATTAAAAATAAATAGTTTGAGAATTTCATATTTCTCTCCCCCCAGACAAGAAACTATTTATAAAATATTATGTATGATTCCCTTTTTTTATGTTTAATTCAGTAGAAACCAAAATATAAAGTTATTTTTCTTGTGCCAAACTTTCTTAAATTCTTGCTATAATGGTTTACATATGATAAAATTTACAAGATTATACTTTAAAATTTTGGAGGATTATGAACGGAATAATTAATATAAATAAAGATAAGGACATGACAAGTTTTGATGTAATAAGAAAGTTAAGAAAAATTTTAAAGGAAAAAGCTATTGGCCACACAGGAACTCTTGACCCTTTGGCAACAGGGGTTTTAGTAATGTGTGTCGGGAAGGCTACCAAACTTGCTCAAGATATCGAAGCTCAAAGCAAAACATATATTGCCACATTAGAATTTGGATATAAAACAGATACTCTTGATATTACAGGAAAAATCTTAGAAAAAAAAGAATACAAAGCTCCAACAAAAGAAGAGTTTTTAGAAGCTTGTAAAGGGTTTATTGGAAATATTGAACAAATTCCACCTATGTATTCGGCTATAAAAATTAATGGTGAAAAACTTTATGACCTTGCTAGAAAAGGAATTGAAGTAGAAAGAAAGCCGAGACCTGTTACAATAAGTTCTATTGACTTGATACAACTTGACGAAAAAGGTGCTATCATAAAATGTACTGTTTCAAAAGGAACTTACATAAGAACTTTAATTGATGACCTTGGAGAAAAACTAGGAACTTTTGCAACTATGAGTGACCTTTTAAGGCAAGAAGTAGGGAATTATCACATTAATAAAAGCTTTCAATTAAGTGACATTGAAAAAATGATAGAAACTAATGATTTTAGCTTTTTAAGTAAGGTAGAAGATGTTTTTAAATATGAAAAAATTAATTTTACAGAAGAAAAAGACATAAAAGCCTTTTATAACGGAAACAAAATAAACTTCAAAGGCAACGATGGATTTTGTCATATATACATAAATAATGAATTTTATGGATTAGGAATAATTGAAAAAAATACTTTAAAACCTTATAAATATTTTAATATAAAGTAAAAAGATTAAAAAGTCGATAATAACTGATGAGGCAGTAAAGGTGGCTTTGCCACATTTCAATTAGCACTTATTACATTAAGATTTATGTTTTTCTATAAGTATATAAAATTTGGAGGGATGTTAATTATGAAAAAATTTAAAAAATATATAGTTTTACTTTTTCTACCCATTGTCCTTTTAGGGTGTGTGCAGAAGGGGGTTAGTGATAGTACTAGTGGAGATACAAATAGTAATTTAGGTGGATATACTTGGGCTCAATTGCAAAATATGATAGAACTTAGTGATGAAAGTGGTAACAGTCCTACAAGTATAATTGGTAATATGAAGAGTATCTCCGGTTTAAGTTCAAGTTCTTATGTTGATTCTACTGATAAAGTGAATATACAGAATTTATTAAGTATAATGACTGAAAATTATGAATCAATTAAAGATCAAAATGATGACTTTGTTTATTCTACTGCTTTAACCAAGTTAAATGAAGCAGATACAACATTTATTAATTCTTCAAAAGTAATAAGTTTAAACAATTTAAAAAGATTAAAAACTGAATTAACACCTCTATTATCTTTAAATGACTCTACTATAAATACTATTTACAATAAAGTAAACTTAGCTACAACAAATCTACCTATATACAAAAATAACAATCCTTTTTATGCTTTAAGCTCAGATTTATTTTATTTATATCACAATTATTTAGAACCAAATAACACACTTCTAAATAGTAATGGAATATCTTTAACAAATATAGACAGAACTGCGGAAATTAAAAATGCACTAACAACTATTACTCTAGAAATTAGCAAATTAGACAGTAACTCTATGGAATTTACAGGAAAATCAGAATTACGCAGTTATCTGGTGACTTTACAAAGTATGTATAACAAATATTTAAATTATACTTCAACATATACAGACATAAAGGGAGAACGGCTAGATTTAAGAACCTATGAAAGTCAAGAGTTTTCAAATAGTGTCTCTCAATTAGCCGTTTATGATTATTGGATTAATGATGTTTATTCTAAGCTAGAAAATAAAACTGCCACTGACTATAATAATGATGCAAATCTAATATCATTAAAAAATTCGTATAAAAACTATATCTACAACAATTATAAGACTTATATTACTTCTTATTCTACAACATATTTAAATCAAGAATATTCAGTAATAAATTCAAAAGCAGTTATAGTTTTAGAAACTATTGCTTATTTAAAAAAAAATCAGTTGATTTTATCTAATACATTAGATATCGATTTGCTTTGGACAATGTAACTAAATTATATAATAAAAAAGCTATTGAAGTTTCAATAGCTCAGGCTGTCGACAAAAAAGTGTCGACAGCTCTTTTTTTGCGCTAAAATATTTGATATAATACTCTTGGAGTGTGATTAATTATGATGACAGTTAAAACTACAATTTCAAGAGATTTACCTAAAAATAACATTTCTTTAGAATCTCTTGTGCCTCAAAATCATTTAGTTAGAAAATTAGATAAAGCTATTGACTTATCTTTCATTAGAAATAAAGTTTCTCATCTTTACAGTAATCTTGGTACAAACAGTATTGACCCTGTTGTTCTTTTTAAGATTATCATTATTCAATATACTTTTGGTATTCGTTCTATGAGACAAGCTATTAGAGAAATTGAAGTTAATATTGCTTATCGTTGGTATCTTGGATACTCTATTGATGAAGCTATTCCTCATTTTTCTACTTTTGGTAAAGTATACAAAAGGAAGTTTGAAGGAACTGATATATTTGAAGAAATTTTTCAAGAGATAATAAGAGAAATTACAAGGTGTAAATTCTTAAGTAATGAAAGTGTTTTTATCGATGGAACCCATATCAAAGCTAATGCAAATAACAAAAAAAGTACTAATAAAACTGTTGAAGTTCAATCTAAAGTTTATCAAGAATTACTTAACGAAGAGATTAACTTAGACAGAGAATTACATAAAAAAAAACTCTAAAAACAAATGATGATATAAAAACTAAAACAATAAAAGAGAGTAGAACTGACCCTGATTGTGGAGTGTTTCATAAGGGAGAACATAAAAAAGTATTTGCTTATAGCACTAATACTGCTTGTGATAGAAACAACTTTGTTTTAGATTTTGAAGTAACATCAGGAAATGCTCATGACTCATCATCATTTCCAATCCTTTACAAAAGATTAGTAAAAAGATATGAAAACATTAAAAATAATGCCATACAAAAGACCAATGACAAAAGATGGATTTTTTAAGAAATATGAATATGTTTATGATGAACATTATGATTGTTATCTTTGTCCAAATGACCAAGTATTAAAATACTCAACAACAAATAGAGAAGGGTATAAAGAGTATAAGAGTGATTCAAAAGTATGTAGTAATTGTCCTTATATAAACAAATGCACAGAAAGTCAAAATACTACAAAAGTAGTAACAAGACATATATGGGAAGAATACATGGAGAAAGTAGAAGACATTAGACATACAGAAGGCTCTAAAGAAATCTATAGTTTAGAAAGAGTATTTGCAGATGGGAAAGAACTGCATGGAATGAGATATACAATGTATAGAGGGTTACCCAAAGTAAAAATGGAACTAACCCTCAAGTTTGCATGTATGAATTTAAAAAAACTGGCAATAATGAAGTCAAGAAAAGGTCTGTTAAAGTCATTTTTATCTAATATTCATAAAAAAATGAAATTTCTAGTAAAAAAAGAGACAAACAATCAAATCACACTAATAGTGGTTTGATGTTTGTCTACAATCTGAGCTATTGAAGTTTCAATAGCTTTTTTATTAAAAAAAATGTTAAGCTACATATAAAATAATAGCTTAACATTTTATCACTCTTCTTCTATTGCGTAATCTGTAATTCCAAATTTGAATTTAATATTTCGACTAACAGGAGAAAACTTATAACCATCATATTTCAAATTAGATGTTAGTGCAAATGTAGTAGTATTAAGCATATTCCAAGTAATGTCATATGTCTGTCCTGAAACCATAAACCCCTGCACTTCTTCTGTCCTTTTATATTGTTTAACCTCATGAGTACTAGTATTTTCTATTGTAATAAAACCAGAAATCATATAATTAGTAGCATAATAATCTTGAACCCCAAAAGTAACAATTATATCGCTTCCAGTAATATTTGTAGTATTCACACTCTTACTACTACTACAACTTCCTATTATAAATAAAACCCCCAGCAGGGTTATCATCCTCAAAAACCTCTTCATAAGTATTCCTCCTTGAATTACCATACAATAAAAATCTATTTATACCTTATATGTATCGGAAAAAAATACTTTAATCTTTAGTAAAATTTAAAGTATTTTAAAATCGAATTTGTTTACAGGTATTATACACTAAAAATTAAAAAAAATGAATAATTTATCTATATAAATTATTTAAGTTTTATAAAAATAAGAGTATAATGTATGTGAGAATATACGAGAAGGTGAGAATATATGAAATTTGTACTATATAATATACGCTATGGAACAGGTGGAAAAATGATGTATGGAGGATTTTTACCATATATTACAGGATATTTATCTGGAACGAGCACCCATGTAAAAACCATCAGTGACTTTTTAGAAGAAGAAAATCCAGATGTTGTAGGACTTATTGAAGTTGATCTTGGGTCCGTAAGACATAAATATAAAAACCAAGTGGATTCTTTTTGCAATTCTTTAGATTGCTTTAATGTAAGTGGAATAAAATATGGAGATAATTCAAATTTTCATAAGTTCCCTATTTTGAGAAAACAAGGAAACGCTTTTTTGTACAAAGATTCCTTGCAAAATACAAATTTCCACCATTTTGATGAGGGAACTAAAACTCTTATTATTGAGCTTGAGCTTGAAGAAGTAACATTTTTTTTAGTTCATCTTGCATTAGGCTCTAAAACAAGGCTAAAACAAATTACACAATTATACAAATTAATAAAAGACTCTCCAAAGCCTGTTATTATTGGAGGAGATTTTAATTTAATGTTAGGAGAAGTAGAAATAGAATTGTTTTTAGAGGCTAGTGGATTAATTAATCCAAATATTAACCAAATCCCAACTTTTCCTAGTTGGAAACCTTCTAAACATTTGGATTTTGTTCTTCACTCTCCAAATATTAAGGTAAATGATTTTAGAGTTCCTCTAATCTCTTTATCTGACCACTTACCTTTAGTCCTTGATTTTGATATAGTTAAAAATTAAGTATTCAGCCATTAGAAAGTTTAAAACTTCAAGTCTCCCCTTATGGAGGGGAGATTTATGATAATGCCATGAATTTAGAGCGCCCACAAGAGGCGCACCCTACAGAACATATTGATTTTGTAAGGGCAATCCCTTATGGTTGCCCAGGTTAGAATAATAAATCCTCTAAAGCTGATGACATTGGATTTAGAAGGGGCTATTTAGATTCACCAAGTTGATGTCGTTGACTCCTTTCCTCTAAAATTCTGATTTTACTATGTTTGGTTATACCTGAGTAGTTACATTATACTTTTAAATTTTTTAAATATATGAGTCATTACAAATTATATTCTTCCACGTTAGCATAATTTTATAAATGTAATTCCTTTCAAGAAAAATTTGAATTCTATATATTTGATATTTATTTTTAATTAAAATAACAAAAATTTATTTAAGTATCAAAATATTCGGAACAAATTAATTAATTATTCAAAACAAAATAAGATTAGGTTAAAATTTTATCTTTTAAATAAATAGGAAATATGTTAATATATGCTTATGCGATTGTTAGGAGGAATTAATTTATGAAAAATTTAGGAATTTGTTTAGGGTCATCTAATATAAGCATGGTAATACTTGAAAATATTAACGGAGAAATTAAGGAATTAGAAAATAAAGTTTTACCACATGATGGAAACCCTAAAGAAGTAGTTAGAGAATTAATGAATGATGATATTTTAAAAAATGTAGATAATGTAATTTTTACAGGAAGACAAATGAGAGGTTTTGTAAAAACGTCTTCTATATCTGAACCAGAGGCAATAGAGGTTGCTTATAAGTACAGTGAAGTAAAAAAGCATAATGTACAAGTTGTTGTTAGTGCTGGTGGAGAAATGTTAGTTGTATACAAACTTGACCAAAAGGGAAAAGTTGTAGATTTATATTCTGGGAATAAATGTGCTTCTGGTACTGGAGAATTTTTCTTACAACAGTTAAAAAGAATGGATACTGAGATAGAAGATGCTATTCAAATGGCTGATAAAGACAATCCTTACAAAGTAAGTGGAAGATGTTCTGTATTTTGTAAAAGTGACTGTACCCATGCATTAAATAAAGGTTCTGGGAAAGAAAAAATAATTGCTGGACTTTGTGAAATGATGGCAGGGAAAGTTCTAGAGCTTATAAAAGCAACTAAAACTAATGAGATAATGGTAATAGGTGGATTGTCTAAAAATACAACTATGTTACATTATTTAGAAAAAGATATAGAAAAAATATTTGTACCTAAAAATAGTACATATTTTGAAGCTTACGGCGCAGCTTTATGGGGATTTGAAAATAAATGTGCTAAAGTTGAAAAATTCAGTGATGTTTTTGAAGAGAATGCTACTTCTTTTGCAAAACTTCCACCATTATCTAATTACACAGATATGGTTGAATTTAAAACTATCGAGATGTCAAAAGCAATAGAAGGTCAAAGAAGTATTCTTGGAATAGATGTAGGTTCAACTACAACAAAGGCAGTTCTTTTATCAACAGAAGACAATAAAGTTACTGCAAGTATTTATTTAAGAACTAACGGAGATCCTGTTGGAGCAGCTAGAGAGTGTTACAAAGCTATTTTAGAAGAATCAAAAGTTCCTGTAAATGTTGTGGGAATTGGGGTAACTGGTTCTGGTAGAAGTGTTGTAGGTCTTCATGCCATGACTGATGGAGTCATCAATGAAATAATAGCTCATGCGACAGCAGCAGCATTTTTTGATAAGGAAGTTGACACTATTTTTGAAATAGGTGGTCAAGATGCAAAATATACTTATTTAACAAATGGAGCAGCTTCTGATTATGCCATGAATGAAGCTTGTTCAGCAGGAACAGGTTCTTTTTTAGAAGAATCAGCTTATGAATCTTTAGGGGTAGAAACCAAAGAAATAGGTGATTATGCCATGAGAGGATTAAATCCTCCAAATTTTAGTGAACAATGTTCTGCTTTTATAAGTAGTGACATTAAAAGAGCAATTCAAGAAGGTATGAGTAAAGAAGAAATTACTGCAGGACTTGTTTATTCAATTTGCTTAAATTATATAAATAGGGTAAAAGGAAATAGAAGTGTTGGGAAAAAAATATTTATGCAAGGTGGAGTTTGCTACAACAAATCAATTCCAGTTGCAATGGCAGCATTAACAGGTAAAAAGATAATTGTTCCTCCTGAACCAGGATTAATGGGAGCTTTTGGAGTAGCATTAGACATTAAAAATAAAATAAACTTAGGCTTATTAGAAGAACAAAGTTTTGATTTAAATGAATTAAAAGAAAGAGGAGCAAAGTATTTAGACCCATTTGTCTGTCCAGGTGGTAAAGAAAAATGTGACTTAAAATGTAAAATAAATAGAATAGAAATGAATGGAAAAGTTTATCCTTTTGGAGGGGCTTGTAACAAATATACTTCGCATAAATCAACAGAAACTCAAATTGATAAAAATGATTTTGATTATGTGGCAATAAGAGAAAAGTTAGTATTTGATAAATACGGAGTAAATTTCTTAAAAGAACCTGTTCAAAGAACTAACAAAACAATAGGGATAAATAATTCATTATTAGTTAATTCTTTATTTCCACTTTATTATAACTTCTTCAATGCCTTAGGACTTGATGTTATTTTAAGTGAAAAAGTTGAAAGAGAAGGAATTGATAGAAAGGGAGCCCCTTTCTGTTATCCTGTAGAAATAGCTCATGGAATGATGGAAAATTTGGTAAGAAAAAATTTAGATTATTATTTTTTACCTCATGTTGAATCTCTTCCTGTAAAAGAAGGTGGAGTAAGTGTTACTTGTCCTTTTGTACAGTCAGAGGCTTTCTATTTAAAAAGTGCTTTTAATGAATTAACTGATGAAAAACTAATAACAGAACATTTTGAATTTTCAAAAGGTTATGATAAAGAAATTAAAAAATTTATTGGAATCGGTAAAAAACTTGGATTTACTGAAGACAAAATTAATTGGGCTTTTGGCAAAGCTGTTAAGGCACAACAATCTTATCATGAAGAATGCCAAAGAATAGGAAAAGAAGTTTTAGATTTAATTGAAAATAGTGATGATAAGTATGGAGTAGTTGTTTTTGGTAGGCCGTACAATGCTTTTGCAAGAGTTGCTAATATGGGAATACCTTCAAAATTTGCTTCAAAAGGTAGATATACAATACCAGTAGATTTTTTGCCTTATAAAGAAGAAGAACTTGATGAAAATAATAACATGTATTGGGCTATGGGAAGAATAATATTAAAGGGAGCTCAAATAGTTCAAAAATCAGATAAATTATTTGGTGCTTTCATTTCTAACTTTAGCTGTGGACCAGATTCTTTCGTTATTGGTGATTTTAGAAAAATTATGGGCGAAAAACCTTCATTAACATTAGAACTTGATAGCCATACTGCCGATGCAGGAGTGGACACAAGAATAGAAGCCTTTTTAGATATAGTAAAAAGTTATTGTGAGTTAAAGGTAGAAGGAACTAAAAATACAGAAGATTATAGATTAGCTAAAACAATTTATGAAAATGGGAAATTATATGTTATTGATTCTCATGGTACAAAGCGTGACTTAAGAGATAAAAAAGTTAAGATTGTAGTTCCTGCCATGGGTAAAATTGGTAATAGGTTTGTGGCCGCTGCAATGCAATATAGAGGTGTAAATGCAATTGCTATGCCAGAACCTATGGAAGAAGAATTGAGTCAAGGGAAAAATGTTTCGTTATGTAAAGAATGTATGCCACTTATGCTTACAACAGGAACACTTTTAAAATACTTGAAAGAAAGAGAAAATAAAGATGAAATAGTTCTTTACTTTATGCCAGAAACTTCAGGGCCTTGTAGATTTGGTCAATACAATACTTTCATGAAAACTTTAATTGAAAAAGAAAAAATAAAAGATGTTGCTGTTCTAAGTTTAAGTTCTGATAATAGTTACGCTGGATTAGGAAAAAGATTTACTATAAGAACATGGCAAGGAATAGTTGCTGATGAAGTTTTAGAAGAAATTTATAGTAATCTATTAGTATTAGCAAAAGATAAAGATAAAGCAATGGCTATATATGATAAAGCTGTAGACAAAGTAGTTGAGAGTTTATCAAAAGACTCGTGGAATCAAGTTAGAAAAGTAATGGCAAAAGCTGTTGAAGAATTATCTCAAATTGAAACTAAATACCATATTAAAGATGCTAAAAAAGTTGCTTTAGTTGGAGAGATTTATGTTAGAAGAGATAGTTTCTCTAAACGTGATTTAATAGAAAAAATGGCTGAAAGAGATGTAGTTGTTAAGATTTCACCAGCTTTAGAATGGATTCATTATTGTGATTATTTAATAAAAAATAAAGTATTTTCAAGTGTTACAGATAGAGATAAATATCAAGCTATTGTAGTTGGATGGTTTAAAAATTATTATGAAAAAGCTATCAAAAATATATTTGGAAAACTTGATTTTTATGAACCACACATTATAGATGTAAAAGAAGTTATGGAATGTTCAGAAGGATTAATCTCTGAAAAGTTTACTGGAGAAGCTATATTGACAGTTGGAGCTTCTATTCATGAAATTGCTGATAAAGTAGCAGGAGTGATAAATATAGGGCCTTTTGGATGTATGCCTAGTCGTATTGCTGAAGCTGTACTTAATGAAAAACTTGAGGAAAGAAAATTAGAGATTTCAAAAGATAAACCTCATGTACAAAGAGTTTTAAGCGAATTTGAAAATTTACCATTTATGACTATTGAAGTAGATGGAAGTCCATTTTCACAATTGGTAGAAGCAAAATTAGAATCATTTATGCTACAAGTAGATAGAGTACATAATGAAATGAAAAAAGATGCTTAAGAATGTTGTTCCCTAAACAAAAAACTATTTACTTAAAGGAAGAGAAAATCTCTTCCTTTTTACTTTTACATTAACCAAATAAAATCAAAGGATATGTGTTAGAAAGAAAAAATAAACAAGGTTTGTCAAAAGGGAGTAACTATGATATAATGTATGTTAATGATATCTATAGATAATGAGGTAAATAATGTTTGAGAATCTAAGAAATAATAGTCATAAAAAGAAAAATAAGGAATTAGTAGAAAATATTTATTTTAAATTGTTTTCTAATGAAAATGGCTATTTTATAAAAATAGTTGATTTTGAAGGCAAAGAACTAAAGGATTTAATTACAGATAATTTCGATAGAAATAGTAGAGAGATTATAAAAGCTATTGACGGAATTAAAGAAAATAATTCCTTTGTCATTTCTTGGAGCAATTTATCCAATGAGATCTATTTAAATGAACACCCATTTTTATTAGATTTACTAAAAAAATCTGATAAATTTATTAATGATAATAATGAAAAAATAGAATTCGTTGAAGGAATTAAAAAACTAACTTTACAAATAGAAAATTTATCTGAAGAAGAAATAAAATCTACACTCCTTCTAGATAATGAATATTCAGAAATTATGTTTTTAACAGAAGATAGTTGCTTAGTTGGAAATAAACTTTTTGAAATAAAAAGTATAGGAGATAACTATTTAAACATAAAAGATTTAAATACCTCTTTTCCTATTAAAGAATTGGAAAAATTTCTAACTGTTATGTACTCCTACTTTGATGAAATAGAGATAGAATACAAGGATTATGAAATAATAGAAGGAAAACAAATTGAAGCAAGGCCTTTATTAGTTATAGAAAAAATCGATAGAGATAAATCTTTATATTTAAAAGTTGGTTCATATATTGCGAATATGGAAAATGACTTTTTAGAGGAATATGATATTAAAAATGTCATTACTGTTAATGATTTAGAGCAGAAAATTATTATTAATGATGTTTTAAATGATAAACCAGATGAATATATTGCTGAAATTTTAAAAATAATAGTTAAATACCAAAGAAATTTAAAATTAAGAGATAGTTATTATTTAGATGGTAATTTAATAATTATGCATGAAACTTTAGCAAAAGATTTTATTACAAAAGAACTATCAAATTTACTTTCAAAATACAAAATAATTGGAACTGATAAATTTAAAAAATATAATATAAAAACTTCAAAACCAAAATTAATAACAACTTTTTCCCACTCAATAAACTTTTTAGAAGGGGATGTAAAGGTTGAGGTAGAAGGAGAGCAATTTTCTATTTTTGATTTAATTGCAACCTTTAAAGAAAATTCATATATAACTCTTAGTGATGGTAGTTCTGCATTATTAAATAAAAAATATATTGACAAACTAGAAAGATTATTTAAGAAAAATAAAGGTGACGGGAAATCTAAAATTTCTATTTTTGACTTGCCATTAATAGAAGATATGATTGACGAAAAATCTTATACTACTGAATTTAGACAAAGTAAGGAATTATTTTTAGGCTTTAATAAATTATTTAATTTAGACATTCAAGAACCGGCTATAAATGCTACGCTTAGAGAATATCAAGAGTATGGTTATAAATGGTTAGCATATTTATATATGAATAATTTAGGTGGTTGTTTAGCTGATGATATGGGGTTAGGAAAAACCATACAAACCATTTCTCTTTTATCATATATTTATCCAAAAGCTAGAAAACCAGCTCTTATAGTAATGCCAAAATCATTAATTTACAACTGGGAAAATGAAATTAAAAGATTTAATCCTAAATTAACAGTTGGTATTTATTATGGAACAACAAGAAGTTTAGAAGAAGTTTTAGATAACCAAGTTATCCTTACAACCTATGGAACAGTTAGAAATGATGTTGAAAAATTTTCTAAACTAGAATTTGAAATTGTTGTATTAGATGAATCCCAAAACATTAAAAATATAAACTCTCAATCTACGAAAGCTGTAATGCTTTTAAATACACAGCACAGACTTGCATTATCTGGAACACCTGTTGAAAATAATTTGAGTGAGTTATATTCACTTTTTAAATTTTTAAACCCTAAAATGTTTGGTTCTGCTGAAGAGTTTAATAATTTTTATGTGTCACCAATTCAAAAAGAAAATGATAGAGAGGTCATCGCAGAACTTCGTAAAAAGATATATCCATTTATACTTAGAAGAACTAAAAAGCAAGTTTTAAAAGAATTACCAGAAAAAGTTGAACAAACTTTATATATAGAAATGAATCCAAAACAAAAAAAATTATACGAAGAGAGAAGAAATTTTTATTACAATTTAGTTAATACTCATGTTAAAGAACATGGTATTGGAAAATCTCAATTTTTCATATTACAGGCTTTAAATGAACTAAGACAAATTGCATCAAATCCTGAAAGTAAATCAGCAGATGTAATTACCTCAAGTAAAAGAGGAATTCTTTTAGAAAACATAAAAGAAGCTGTATATAGTAACCATAAAATTTTAATTTTTACAAACTTCATAAAAACAATAGAAAACATTTGTAGTGATCTTGATGACATGGAGATTAAATATTTATCAATGACAGGAGCTACTAAGAACAGACAAGAACTTGTTGATAAATTTCAAAAAGATAAAAAATATAAAGTCTTTGTAATGACTTTAAAAACAGGGGGAGTTGGCTTAAATTTAACTTCTGCTGATACAATATTTATTTATGATCCTTGGTGGAATAAAACTGCAGAAGATCAAGCAGTTGACAGAAGCCATAGAATGGGTCAAAAAAATACAGTATTTTCCTATAAACTAATTAGTAAAGGAACTATTGAAGAAAAAATATTGACTCTACAAAATGAAAAAAGTAAATTATTTGATGATTTAATATCAGATGATAGTGGTTCTTTTAAAAGTTTGACTCAAGAAGATATTGAGTATATTTTAGGAGAATAGAGAGTAAAGAAAGTAGGAGAATTATGAGTGAATTTGCCTTAAAAAAAGTTTTAGACCAAAATTATAGAAAAGTTACTTTATTAAAATTATATGATAGATATTTGAAAGATTGGATAGCTTCATCATATATAGGTGTAAACCTTGGATTTTTCGATGTAATTGCCATTGGAGATAGTAGTAAAAAGGAAATTTTTACAAATTTATTATTTGATTTTTATGGGAATGAAAGTTCATTTAAACAAATTTTTGAAAAACTTCCTGAAAAAATTCAAAAAATATTTTTACATCTAGCTTGGAAAGGCAAATACTATTTAGATGATATTGAAAAAAAAGAACTTCTTACAATAGTAAAAGAAAATTATAAAAATAAAACGGAACCTAAAGAAGAGTACCTTTTGTTTAATTTTTCAATAGGAGATTCTTGGAGCGAAGAAAATAGAACATATTTTTATCTTCCAGATGAAATTATAAAAACTATTAGAGAATATTTAGATAAACCAAAAGATTATTATATAAATAAAGTTGAAAATCCAGTTTTTGAATATTTTTTAACAAGTGAAGAAGAATTTTTGAAAAAAATAAGGGTTTATTTAAATTTTTATTTAATGGGAGAAATTAAACTTTCTTCAAGTAATAAGCTTTTAAAAGTATCTAAAAAAGATTTAAGAAAATACGGAGAAATTCAAGAATGTTATGAAGATCAAGGTGGAGATTTAGAATATTTAAAAACAGAAACAATTGCTCTTTTTTTACTTAGTATGAAAAATGAATTGTTGAATGAAAAATACTTAATAGGAACAAATGCTAAAAATATTTTCAATGATTTTTTTAGTGGAAACATTTTTAATAAAGACAAATTTAATTTTACAACAAAATTTTTAAATTATCTAAAAGGTGTTAAAAATATATGGAATGAAGAGGAACATTTGGAAGAAGTCTTAGAGACTTTGAAAAAAGTTTGTCTAGAAATACCAAGCGATTCAGTAATTTCTGTAGAAAATATTTTGAATTATATAAATTTTAGAAACTTAAAATGTGAAATAATCAGTCCTCAAAATATATATGACCATGTATATATAAATGAAGCTGATTATGGCAGAACTAAAATTTATAATTATGAAAATTATAATGAATACATTGTAGTCCCACTTTTTAAAAGCTTGATAGGGATACTTGGAAGTTTTGGAATA
Source organism: Fusobacteriaceae bacterium (assembly GCA_016938425.1). GTDB lineage: Bacteria > Fusobacteriota > Fusobacteriia > Fusobacteriales > Fusobacteriaceae > JAFGUR01. Next base: position 4,070 of record JAFGUR010000222.1, on the reverse strand, counting down.
TTTGATTTGTACATCGACACTCCTACAATGAAAAATGGTTTATATTTAAAAAATGGATATTTAAGCAAATATGATGGGATAAAATATGTTCGTTTAACAAAATTAGGAGAATATGTCTTAGGAAGAAAAAATGAATATGATTTTGGAGAAAATTCAGAAGAAGCAGAAGTATATCTTGATGAAGAAAGATTAATCGTTACTATTATAGGCGAAGCTCCTATGAAATTCATGTTCTTAGAACAAATCGGAACTAAAATAGGAGCAAATAAATATAAAATAGATTATCAAAGTATTTTGAGAAATATTGAAAATGGAAATGAATTATCTAAAAGAATTGAGGACTTTAAGAATAAAATTTCCTTTGATTTACCTCCTCTTTGGCAAGATTTCTTTGAGGATATTAAAAGAAAAAATAACTCTATAAAATTTTGCGAAGATTTAATTGTATTTAAATTGAAAGATGATAAAAACTTACTAGATTTAATTGTAAAAGATACTATAATAAAAGATTTAATTTATAAAGCAGAAGGGTATCACATTGTTATTCAAAAAGACAATGTAAAAACTTTACTGAAAAGATTAGAGAGTTTTGGATATTATAACGATTAAAAAATGGTGTTAGCATTTGCTAACACCATTTTTTAATCGTTATATTTCATGGAAAAATAAAAAGGCACAATAATATGCCTTTTATATTCTCTGTTTTTTTCTAATAGATAAAAATTCTTCTAAATCCAAAGTAAGCCCTTGTTTTTCTCCAGTAATTTTTAAAATTTTATAATCATAAATATCAATTATTTTTTCTAATTCCATTTCTTCTGCAACTTTTTCTCTACCTTTTTGACCCATCAAAACTCTTTCTTCATGAGTTAATGAAATTAATTTTCCCATTTTTTCTGACAAATCTTTAGAACTTTTAAGCTTACATAAGAAACCAGTTTCCCCATTATCAACAACCTCTCTACATCCTGTAACATTAGTTGCTATAATAGGTTTCCCCATAGCGGCAGCTTCCATAAGAACCCTAGAAACACCTTCTCTATAGCTTGGTAAAACTAAACAGTCTACTTTAGCTATTACTGGTACAACATCCTTTGTTGTTCCGAGATAATTAATTATTTTTTCATTTACAGCTTTTAAAACTTCTTCTTCTGGAACTCCTGTAGGATTTCCTTTATCTAAAGCTCCCAATAATTGAAATTCTATATCTTTATGAGTTTCTTTAATCATTTTAGCAGCTTCTACAAATTCTTTAAATCCTTTATCATACAAAACTCTTGCAATCATTAAAAAAGTTGTTTTATCATCTTTTTCTTTTACTTGCGGAGAAAATCTTTTTAAATTAATTCCTTCACTTGGTAGTTTAAATGCTTGTCCTTCTGTAACTAAGTCATTTTCTAAGAAAATTTTCATATCATCATCGTTTAAAAACCACACTTCTTGAGCAAAAGTTAATGAAAATTTATATAAAAATCTAGCTATATAACTTGTTAAATTATTATGCATAAAAGCATACCCTAATCCCGTAGTTATTGCTATTGACTTTGCACCTGCTAACTTAGCTGCAATTGTTCCAAAAATATTAGGCTTAATTGTATAATGAAAAATCAAATCAAATTTTTCTTCCTTATAAATTTTGTGAAGATTTTTTGTAAATTTAAATTCTTCTTTAAAATTTGTTCCTTTTCTATTCATTGGAACTGTTATCAATTTTAAACCCAGCTCTTCTGTAATAAAATGTTCATTCTTTTCATCTGGCGGACAGATTACTGTCACATCATAACCTTTATTACTAAGTTCTTTTAAAAGGTCTCCTCTAAAATTGTACATTTCCCAAACGGCATTATGTACAAAAGCTATTCTTTTTTTCATTTGAGCATAAACTCCTCTATATATAAAAATATTATAAATATAATCATCTATTTAAGATGATATCAAATATTACATATTTTTTCAAGTCAAAATTTTAACCATTTTTTAACATTTTCTATATTTTATTCTTTTACAAAAAAAATCTATTTTTTACATAATACAATTTTTTTGAATTTAAAAAATTAAAAGACTGGAAACTTTAGTACCAGCCTTTGAAATATTTTGGATAATTTTATTCTAAAAACTACCAATTATTTTTCATATCCTTTTGGATTATTTTTTTGCCAATTCCATGAATCTTTACACATATCATCAATCGTTTTTTCTGCTTTCCAATTAAGTTCTTTTAAAGCTTTCTCTGCATCAGAATAGCAGACTGCTACATCTCCTTCTCTTCTTCCTACTATTTTATAAGGAATTTTAACTCCATTTACTTTTTCAAAAGCTTCTACCAATTGTAAAACACTATATCCTTTTCCCCCACCAAGATTGTAAGCCTCTATTTTATTAATTTCAATATGTCTCTCTAAAGCTTTTATATGCCCTTTAGCAAGATCTACAACATGGATATAATCTCTAACTCCAGTACCATCAATTGTCTCATAATCATTCCCATATACGCTTAAAACCTCTCTTTTCCCCACAGCAACTTGCGTAATATACGGCATCAAATTATTTGGAATACCATTTGGATTTTCTCCTATTCTTCCACTTTCATGAGCACCAATAGGATTAAAATATCTTAAAAGTGCAATACTCCACGTATTATCAGATTTGTACAAATCAGTTAATATTTGCTCTATCATAAGTTTCGTTGTCCCATAAGGATTAGTTGTACTCAGTGGTAAATTTTCTTTCAAAGGAGATATATTATTTAATCCATAGACAGTTGCTGAAGAACTAAAAATTAAATTTTTAACATTAAATTTTTTCATCACTTCACAAAGTGTTAATGTACTTGTCAGATTATTATAATAGTATTCTATAGGTTTTTCCACAGACTCCCCAACAGCTTTATATCCTGCAAAATGAATAACTGCATCAATTTCATTTTCTGAAAAAATTTTTTCTAATGCTTGTCTATTAATTACATCTTCTTTATAAAATTTAGGAACTTTCCCACTCAACTCTTCTATTCTAAGGAGAACTTCAGGATGGCTATTATAAAAATTATCTACAATAATTACCTCATGACCTTGATTTAAAAGTTCTATTGTTGTATGAGACCCTATATAACCTGTTCCACCTGTTACTAGTATTTTCATTGGTTTCCTCCTAATTTAAATAATTATTTCCCTCTACCAAAAACTACTATTTTAACTGTTTTAAATAAAACCATAATATCAAAAGCTAAATTTTGATGTTTTATATAATATAAATCATATCTCAATTTTTCAAGGGCATCTTCTACTCCCATTCCATATGGATATTTTACTTGTGCCCATCCTGTTAGCCCTGGTTTTACTGAATGTCTTATTTTATAAAAAGGAATTTGTGTTTCATATTCTTTACAAAGCTTATCCCATTCAGCACGAGGTCCGATAAAACTCATCTCTCCTTTTAAAACATTTATAAGTTGAGGGAGTTCATCTATTCTACTTTTTCGCATAAATTTTCCAAATTTAGTTATCCTGTCATCTTTATCTTGTGCGTACTTTGAATGTGCATTCTCATCATGAACTTTCATACTTCTAAACTTATAAATAGTAAACGGTTCATTCCCAAGCCCTATCCTGCTTTGTCTAAAAAATACAGGCCCTCTACTTTCAAGCTTCACTATTATTGCTGAAATTATCATTATCGGTAAAGTTAATATGCCAACAAATAAAGTTAAAAATAAATCTAATAATCTTTTTATTCTTTGATCTAAAGTTGCATGTAAAATATCATATCCACTTCCAAATAAAATATAATCTTTATCAATAGCAAGTACAGGTACTTTTTCTTCTATTTTTTCATAAAAATTTATAAAATTAAAAACTTGTATTCCTTTTAATTTCAATCTAAGAATTTCATCTGCAAAAGCTATGTCATCTGTTGAATCTGTAATGATTAATTTTGAAATATTTTTTTCGCTAATTATTCTCTCAAATTCTTTATACTTTTCTGAAATGGTCCATTCAGCTATGTGGTATGTTTGTTTTTCTTCTAATAAATTACTAATTATTTCAGCATTTTCATTTTTCCCTACCAACATT
>JAFGUR010000221.1 GCA_016938425.1 Fusobacteriaceae bacterium | reverse complement strand
TGCTAAACTCGGAGATAGGAACATATTAGGGAAGAGTTAAAAAAAGGGTGGGAGTATTTCAATGAAGGAAAGTAAATTTACTTGGAGACAGATAGAAAATTCAATAGTTTATGATACTTTTTATCAATTAGACTATTTAGTTCACGTATATGAGCAAAAAGTAGAACGTGAGAAAATAGTCAAAGATAATAAGAAAAGATATAGAACAAAAGAAGAAAAAGAAAAAAAGTATCAGGAGTTATCGAATTTATTAGTTGAAAGATATAAGTATAATCCAGAGAATCTTTCTACAAAAGATTTAAAAGGCGGAGAAAACACAAAATTTACTAATAAAAAATTAATCATTAGTGGGAATATAGTAGAGCTATACAAGTACAATAAAAATCTTAATTATGACTATAAAACACTTTCTTTTATTGAAAAAAAGGCTGCATATGAAGGCCTTGAACAAGAAGAACTTCTTGAAGCTATTGAGAGAAATAGAATTAAGAGCAGAAGAAGAACTTTAGTAAGTTATAAAAGACTTGTTAATGCTAATATAGATTCATTTAAGCGTTTTTTTACCGGGACTTTTGCTCCTATTTTAGAGCCATACCATGGAGCTTTTCAAGATTTAGAGTTTACAAACAATGAGTATAAAGAGTTTATCAAAAGGGTAAAGAGATTCTTTAAAGAGTTCTATAATAAAGAATTAGATTTAAAGTATATAGCAACAATAGAGCCTCAAAAGGAAAGTACTTGGAATTTTCACTATCATGTATTAATGAATCTTCCTTTTTTAGAAAATAGACCAAGTGAACTTAGAAAATCTGAAAAAGAGTTTTTACAAAATAAAATTAACTACATTAAAGATAAAATTGAAAAAAATAAAAAGGTTTATGACTATGAATTAAGGGTTTATAAACTCTGGAATTATAGAAAAGAATCTTTTGAAGAAAAAAATAAAGATAAAAAATTTCATGGGATTGGTTTATTAGATTATCTTTGGTCTTGGGGTTCAGTAGATTATAAGTCAATTTATTATAAAAAAGATAAAGAAAAAGACGGTTTTAAGTCTGAAAAAAGTAAAAATGGTCAAGTTGATATGTATCAACAAGGACTTGATATCGGGTCCTACATGGCTAAAAACATTTCAGACTATATGATAAAGAACTTAAAAGAAGATGGTCCTGAAGGGGAAAAGTTCTTTGATATGATTGAAAATAAAAGGCTTTATTTATATTCAAGAAATCTTGAAAAACCTAAAGTGCTTATGAATGAAATTGAAATAGATGAATATGTAGAAAAGAATCTTGATGATAGCAAATTTGTATATAGTGTTGAATTTGATAGTGAATTTGTTTCAGGAACTATTGAAAAATATAACTTGAATGGAGTTATCAAGAAGAAAAAACAAAATCATAAAAAGAAAATAGTAATAAATTCATATGATACAAAGAATTTATTCATTATGAAAAATGAGCTTTTATATAGATCCGGAACGGAATTTGTCAAAGTAAAAGAATCTGATTTTGAAAATATACTTAAACTAAATATTAAAGATGATATAAGACAATATATAACTGAATTACAATACATAAACAAATAAAAAATAATAAAAAAAAATCGGAGGATCAAAACATGGAAGGAATAAGAAAAGTAGTAGTTGAAGGGGTTGTAGTAAATCAGCTATTAGATGGAGATTTTGAGGGCACTAAATGGTTTCAGTTAAGAGAAGAGCAAGGAATAGTAAAGCCTAAGTGGAAGTGTACAGGCTCTTGTTATATGAGAATGGTTGACGAAGGAGTTAAAGAAGGGGATAAATTAGATCTTGTTGTTGAAATGGATTTTAACACTAAAATGAATTCATTTGTGTTTGGAAAAGTAAT
>JAFGUR010000220.1 GCA_016938425.1 Fusobacteriaceae bacterium | reverse complement strand
TAAATATTGATTATTTCCCTAATAATTTTATTGTAAAAGGAGAAAAATTATTTTATATTAATTATAAGGTATTTCCTTATACTGAAGAACTAAACCTTAGAAACTGGGGAATATTTTATTGGTTAAATTCAAAAGGAATTGCTAAATATATGGAATCGAATGATGAAAAATATATAAATCAAAATGAAAAAAGATTTCCCATAGTTAATGAAGAATTAGAAAAGATGAGAGAAGATATATATTTAAAATATTTAAATTGGAAATATGAGTAAAGTGGTGCCACTTACCGGAATTGAACCAGCGACCTCTACCTTACCATGGTATTGCTCTACCTACTGAGCTAAAGTGGCGCGAAATATTTATATCATAAAAAATATAATAAGTAAAGGAGAAAAAAGGTAATCAAAATGAAGAAAATTTTAATATTTTTAGTTTTGCTTTTAGTGTCATGTAGTAATTTGGACAAAAAAGACTATTATTATAGAAATTCAGCGACCTTAAATATAATATTTGGGGAAGAGTTAGAAAAATTTAAAGGTGGTTATTTAAAAATATCTCTTGTAGGATTGGAAAATGGAGATATAATTGACGAAAAATATGTTTATGATATTGAACATAAAAAAGATGACGAGCATAATCAAAAAATCTTAGTAAACTTTAAAGAAAGTGTGGAAAATAAAAAAATATTGGTTGAGCTTTACATAGATGTAGATAATGATGGAATTTATGAAAAAAGAGTTGCAAAAGAGAATTTTGAAAAAACAAAAATAGTAAAAAGATATTTTGTTTTTGAATTGAGGGATAAGTTTGGAGTATGCATTAATAACTGGAGCAACTAGCGGTATTGGGAAAGAATTTGCTTTTGCTTTAGGAGAAAAAGGCATAAATTTAATTTTAACAGGTAGAAGAAAAGATAAATTAGAGGAAATAAGAAAAAATTTAGAAAATAAGTATGGGATACTTGTACAACTTGTTATAGGAGAATTTTCAGATTTAGAAGTTATTGATGAAGTTTTAAATATAGCTAAAGAAAAAAAGATAATGTATTTGATAAATAATGTAGGCTATGGTAATAAACTTAAATTTTTTGAGGAAACTTTCGAAGAAAATTTAAAAATGGTAAATGTTCATATTGAATCTCTTCTAAAAATAATATACTTTTTAGTACCAACAATGACTAATGGATATATTATAAATGTATCTTCTTTAGCCTCCTTTTTACCAACAAAATATAATCACATGTACGTCTCTACAAAGATTTTTATAAGTAATTTCACCAGATGTTTAAGTTATGAATTAAAAGATAAAAATATAAAAGTCAAATGCTTATGTCCAGGTTTTGTTGAAACAGATTTTCATAGAGAAATGGATGTTTCTTTTAAATCAAAATATACTTTTATGAAACCTAAAAAAGTTATTAAGTATACAATGAAAAATTTGGAAAATAACAAAGTCATATTAATTCCAGGAGTTTTAAATAAAGTAGTGTATCTATTTTTTAAAATAGCACCAAGTATTTTAACTGATTATATTTTAAGTAATCAAAGTAAATTATAAACAGGATAGGGGTGTATGATTATGTCAAAAAAAATGCATTTAAGTTGGCATGATATTGAAATGTTTTTACAAGAAAAGATTGATAAAAAAGACCTAGTTAAAAAGAAAGACCATTATATATCAGAAATATTGGAAATAAGAAAAGACTTAGAAATTTATAAGGGAAATGATGATTTATATTTAGTGGAATATGAAATGTATATTGAAAGAATTTCAAAAAATAGGCAAATAATAGAAGGTTTAAAATTAATATTTCCTGAAGATGAAGGATTAAAAATAATTTCTACGGATTTACTTATTAAAAACAAAGGGATTTAGTAAAAATGGGGCATAGCGTTAAATGAAAAAATTACTTTTCTAATTTGGAGTAAAGTGGTATAAATACATATAAGTGAACTTAAAGAAGTAAAGAAGGTGAGAAATTTGAATAATGAAAAAACGGTTAACGTATTAACTTCTTTTGAAAATATAAAGGAAGGAATGGTTTTGGGAGAAGATGTATTTGATAAAAACCATCGTCTTCTAATTGCTAAGGGAAGTGCTTTAGGAATAACTTCACTTGAAAATTTAAAAAAATTCTCATCAAAAACTTCATTTTATATAAAAATGTTAGAAAGTAAAGTAAATATAAAAACAGTTGTAGAGTTTGAAGATGGCCATACTGAAGAAGTTTTAGCAAAAGATATAAATATGAATTATACAAGAGAAAGACTTGTGGTAAAAGAAAAATTTGAAGAAATGAATAAAAGTATTAAAAAGAGTTTTGATGAACTTAGTAGAAATAATACAAGTACAGAAGTAAGAAAAGAATTGGATAAAACAGTAGAAGATATTAAGAAAAATTTATCTGTTAATATAGAATTGCTAAATGAAATTTTAGATGTTAAAGAAGTTGATGAGTATCTTTATAATCATAGTCTTAATGTAGGAGTAATATCTAATTTGATTGGAAGATGGATGGAGTTACCTCAAAAAGATTTAGATATTTTACTTATGGCAGGACTTTTACATGACATAGGTAAATTAAGAGTGGATCCTCAAGTTCTATATAAACCAGGTAAATTAACAGATGAAGAATTTAGAGAAATGAAAAGGCATCCAGAACATTCTTATCAAATGCTAGTAGAAATGGGATATAAAGACCCAGATATATTAAAAGCTGTAACTTTCCATCATGAAAAGGAAGATGGAACAGGATATCCTTTAAAGTTAACAGGGGATAAAATAACTTTACATGCAAAAATTTTGGCTATTGCTGATATTTTTGATGCAATGACTTCTAATAGAGTTTATAAAGCTAGAGTATCTCCTTTTAGAGTTTTGGAAATGTTTCAAAATCAAAATTTTGGGAAATTGGACTATTCAATAATAATGACTTTTGTTAGGAAGTTTACAGAATATTATGTAGGTTCAGAAGTAATACTTAGCAATAATAAAAAAGCGAAGATAGTTAGCTTAAATACTTTTGAATTAACAAAGCCTTTACTGGTTACAACAGAAGGAGAATTTATAGATACAAGTAGAAATAGGGACATACAAATTTTAGACTTTGAACATCAATAAAAAAACACTAAATCATTTTTAGTGTTTTTTTATTGGAAGTAAATACGAAAATTGAAAAAATAAAAAGAGGAAAAAATGGGTTTGTATTGAATATATAAAAGAACTTAGATATTAAAAAAATGGGAGGTAAAATTATGAAAAAATTATTAATTAATTTAGCTGTAATAGTTTTTTTATTTCTTGGAGGTTGTAATGCATTTAGTAGTTTAGATAAGGAAAAAATGGATTCACAAACTTTTGACTACAAATTAGAAGAAAGCATGAATAGTGGAGATTATGGGACAGCAATAAACCTTATTAATAACAAATTATCTAGTGGAGAATTTTCGAGTGTAAGTAGCTTGAATTCTGCGAGTCTTACAAGTTTGGTAGAGGCAGGAAATACAACAGCTTTGGAATATGTTAAATTAAATCTTATATTGGGAGAGGCAAATTTAGGATTAGGGAATCTTAAACTATCTAATATTATTTCTGAAATAACCGAAAGTACCAAAACATCACCAAATATATTAAAATCTGGAACTTTAAAATCAACATCATCATCTTCAAGTTTAGCTTTATGGGATTTTTATCCAGAAAATTTTGATTCTGTTTATTTAAAAAATGCAGTAGATATTTTCTTAAAAGTATTACCAACAACAACGGCAGGATATAACAAATTGAAAGATGAGTACAAAAGATACTATATTACAGGAATTTTAATTGATGCAATATATGCTGTGGATGTTGTATATAAATCTTTTGGTGATGGGAATAGAGGATTTTTAAGTTATGATGATTTTAATGCATCAAGTGAGAAGGTAACTTATTGGTCAAATAATAAAGAAAATGTAAAAGATGCTTTAGATGAAACAATTTCTTTAATTACTTTGTATGGGGCTGATGAGGGGTTGTTGCAGCAGGAGGATTTAGATAAGATAAAAGAAACAGTTAATAATATAAATGCAAAAATAGATACGGTGGCAACTAATCAAACAGATTACGACTATCTTATAGATGAAATAAATGGAAATTAGGGAGGCAATTATGAAAAAAATTAAATATATATTAATTTTAGGCCTTTTAGCTAATATGTCTTATGGAAAAGTTAAAATGGCAACATATGAATCAGTTAAACAAAAATCTATGGGGGGTGCAACAATTCTTTCAGAAGTGAATGAAAATGCTCTAGTTAATAACCCTGCTCTTTTAAATGAAATTGATAAATGGGAATTAAATATTTTTGGATTGGCTATAGGAGTTGAAAAAGATACTCCAGATACGGTAGAAGGGATGATGCAGCTAATTGATGATTTAGATGAGCTATCTGAAGCAGATGATCAAGATATAGTCGATTTATTACAAGCTTATTTAAATGGTGTAGCAAAAGATATAAATGGGAAAACATATAATACAGAAAAGTATCAACTTTCAAATAAAAAAGTTGTAGCTGAACTTAACCAAGTTATAGCTTTTGCAAAGAAAAACTTTGGAGTTGGAGTTTTTACAACAGTGAAATTAAATGATTTAAGAATTATAGATAAACCTTCAAGTCCAGAAATTATTGCAGATTTATCTGGTTCAGTACAAGTTCCAATAGGATTCTCTTTTGATTTTGGTAAAAATAAACAGTATGTATTAGGAGCCTCTTTTAAAGGAGTAGGAGGAGCTAATGGACATGCTGAAGCAGATGCAGGGGACATAAGTTCTGACAATGAAATTCCTGTAAAAACAGAAGTTTATACAGGTTATACATTTGATGTAGGTAGTATTTGGAGAACTAAGTATTTGAATTATTCCTTAACTGCTAATAATGTTTATAGTGATTTAGATGTAACAGTAACTGAACATGATATTGATACTGACTATTCAGGGCAAAAGTTACCAACGTCAATAAACTTTGCAATAAGTAATAAATATGATAAGGAAGATAGATTGAATAAATGGTGGGATAAACATTTGTTCTGGACTTTAGAATTTAAAAATTTAACAAGTGAAGATTTAGACGTTGATGGATATAAGGATGATGATTTTTATAAAAAAATACATTTTGGAGCCTCAACAATGGTTTTTAATAATAAATGGGTAAAACTTGACTTGAGAGGTGGATTAAACCAAGGATATCCTACTTTTGGGTTTGGAACAGAGTTATTTAGTTTCTTTAATGTAGATTATTCATATAGTACAAGAGAAAAAGGAACAACTGCAGGGATGGATGGAGAAACACTTCACTCTTTAGCTATAGATTTTAGAATATAGGAAAAACATACTTAAAAATATATCTTATATATAGAATGCATATAAAATATACTTAATACCTCTGAATAAAATTCTTGTAAAACTAGATAAATCATGATAAAATTAATAGTAAAATATTTGGGTAAAAATAGATTACATATAGTCTCATATAATCTTGTAATTGGACAAGAGTTTCTACGGGTCACCGCAAATGACCATGCTATGAGTGAAAAAAGTTTAAGCTTTTATTTCACTTTGAATTAAAAGCTTTTATTTTTTTCAAATAATTTAAATATTTTTCTAGGAGGAAGAAAGAGTGGAAAAAAAATTAAATGAAAACTCATCTGCGGGGTTTTTAGAAAAGTTCTTTAAAATTAAAGAACACGGTTCAACGGTAAAAACAGAGGTAATAGGTGGACTTACTACGTTTATAACAATGGCGTACATAATATTTGTAAATCCAGGGATTTTGGGTGAAGCAGGTATGGATAAAGGAGCTTTAATAACAGTTACTTGTTTAGCTTCGTTTATAGGAACAGCATTAGCAGGATTATGGGTAAACTTACCATTTGCAATGGCTCCAGGAATGGGACTAAATGCATTTTTTACTTATACATTAGTAATAGGGAGAGGAGCAACATGGCAACAGGCTTTAGGTGTTGTATTCTTTTCTGGAGTAGTATTTTTTATAATAACATTTTTAGGGATTAGAGAAAAAATAGTTGATGCAATTCCTATGGAATTAAGAATAGCAGTTTCAGCTGGGATAGGTCTTTTTATTGCTTTTATAGGAATGAAAAATCTTGGATTAGTTGAGGCAGATCCAGCAACTCTAGTAAGAATGGGGAAAATTACATTACCTGTTTTCTTAGGATTAGTAGGATTAGTAATAATTGCTGTTTTGGAAATAAAAAAAGTAAAAGGTTCATTATTAATAGGTATAGTAGTTGTTACTGTTTTAGGATTTTTATCAAAATTAGTTCAATTACCTACAAGCATTTTAGCAATGCCACCATCAATTGCACCAATTGCTTTTAAGCTTGATATAATAGGAGCACTTAAGATTTCAATGATTGGACCAATATTTTCATTTATGTTTGTTGACTTATTTGATTCAGTTGGAACGATTATGGCTTGTGCTAATGAAGCTGGAATGGTTAAGGAAGATGGGAAAATAGAAAAAGTAGGAAAGATACTTGAAGCAGATGCTATTGCAACAGTTGTAGGGGCACTTTTAGGAACAAGTACAACAACAACATATGTTGAGTCATCTTCAGGAATAGCAGCAGGTGCAAGAACAGGGCTTGCAGCAATAGTAACAGGATTATTATTTTTACTAGCAACGTTATTTACTCCAATAATTGGAGTAGTACCAACATTTGCAACGGCGCCAGCCCTTATAATGGTTGGAGTGTATATGTTTAGAAATATAAAAGATATAAATATGAGTGATTTTGAAGTAGCAATCCCATCTTTTATAACAATAGCAACTATGCCTTTGACTTATAGTATAAGTACAGGGATTAGTTTAGGATTTGTATCATATGTTGTGGTTTGTGTAGCAGCAGGAGATATAAAGAAAGTTAAACTAACAATGTGGATAATAGCACTATTATCAATTGTCAATTTAGCTGTTCATTAAGATATTAAGAACTCTACAAAGTTAGGGTTCTTTTTTTATTTAAAATTAGGTATAATAGATTGAGAAATAAAATTTGTAATTACTCAGCCATAACCAAACATAGTAAAATTAAACTTTTATAGGAGTGGTGAGGAGTTGTGTTTATCTTTGCCTGGGTGCGGGCTACGCCTATTTCATCAACTTAGCGAGTCTAAATGAACCTCCTTTAAATCTCTCACTAATAAGGGGAGACTTGACGTTTTAAGCTTTTTGACGTTCATCATAGTTAAAATTGAGAAGGTTTACTGGATAATGTCTTAAGTTGATGACATTGGGGCTACGCCCCGCAAATCCTTCTCGTGCGGTCGGCGCGTATAAAAGTTAATATTTCATTTTTTTAGATGCCTGAGTAGTTGCTAAAATTTGACTGTTGAATATAAGTGAAGGAGAGTTTATGAAGAAAATACTAATAGTTTTTTTAGTTTTATTTAATTTAATTATAGCAAGTGAAAAAAAATATTATCATTTTGAGGGGAAGTTGCAGGATAAGAATAAAGTTATAATGGATTTAAATATATATGATACCAATAGTATAACAGCTTTTGTTAAAATTGGTTCAATGGTGGAAGAATATACTGGTAAGATAGATAAAGGGATTTTAGATTTTAAAAGCAATGGGAAACAATTTAAAGGGAAAATAGAAGATGATATTTTTTTGGGAAAATTTACAAGAGGACAGAATACTCAAAAAATTTCATTTGAAGAAAAAGTAGATGAAACAATTTTTGAATATAGTGAAATTTCAAATTTGAACTTACTACCTTATTATAAAGAAGAGGCTTTTGAGGTAAAAGAGGACGACTATGCTTATACAGAGGAGTATGTAAATTCTTCTGCAATAATGTATAATAATAAGAAATTTTTACAGGTAGAAGAATTTTTTTATGAGTATACAGGTGGAGCTCATGGAATATATGGATATTCGCATAAAATATATGACAAGGAAACAGGAAATGATATAACAAAGGAGTTTTTCCAAGAAAATTTAGATGAAAAAATGCAAAAAGAAATTCATAATTTTTTATTAAAAAAAGCAAAGATACAAGGGTTAGGGATTTTTGATGATGCAATTTTTTATTTAGGAGATTTTTATATGACAGATACAGGGTTTTACTTTATTTATAATGTCTATGATATAGGATCTTATGCAGCAGGAGTACAGAAAGTATATGTACCTTTTAAAGAATTTCCTAAGAAATTTTTGAAAAAAAATGAAATAACTAAAAGAATAATCGAATTTTAGAAAAGGTGTAAAATGGGTAAAATAAAAATATTAGATGAAAGTGTGTCAAACATAATTGCAGCGGGAGAAGTTGTTGAAAATCCTGCTAGTATGATAAAAGAACTTATTGAGAATTCTTTAGATGCAGAAGCAAGTAGCATAAAAATATATGTGAATTCCAACGGACGTTATGTAAAACTTATTGATAATGGGACTGGAATGGGAAAAGAAGATTTATTTTTATCTATTGAAAGGCATGCAACAAGTAAAATTTCTCATAAGGAAGATATATTTAATTTACATACCTATGGCTTTAGAGGAGAAGCATTAGCTTCAATTGCTTCTGTCTCTAAACTTAAATTGTCAAGCAGGATAATAGATAATAAGACAGGGGTATCTTTGTCAATAAATGCAGGAAGAATATTATCTGTTTCAGATATAGCTATGTCAATTGGAACAGAGATAGAAGTAGATGGTTTATTTTTTAATACTCCAGCAAGGTTAAAATTTTTAAGAAGTCAAGGTACAGAGTATAGTAAAATAAAAAATGTTGTATTAACAGAAGCTTTAGCAAATTATAATTGTAGTTTTACTTTGAATTTAGATGGGAAAGATGTTGTAAAAACATCTGGAAAAGGAGTAAAAAATTGTATTTTAGAACTTTTTGGGGCAAATGTACTTAAAAATCTAAAAGAGTTTGAGTTAGGCTTTGTAGGAAATTTAAATATATTAAAAGGTTCTAAAGATAATATTTTTACATATATAAATGGTCGATATGTAAAATCTTTAATAATTGAAAAAGCTGTAATTGATTCTTATTATACAAAGTTAATGAAGGGGAAATATCCTTTTGCTATTATATTTTTAGAAATTGATTCAAAAGAAATAGATGTTAATGTTCATCCTTCAAAAAAAATTGTAAAATTTTCCAATGAAACAAAAGTATATTCTTATGTAAAAAATATTGTAGATAAAGCATTGGCATTTGAAGAGAGGGAAGATTTACCAATTTTAAATGATTTTTATGAAGAAAAAATAGAAGAAATTCCTCAATATATAAAGGAAAAAGTGGAGTATAAGAGAGAAAATCAAATTTTTTCAAAAAATATAGAGGAAAAGGTTATTTTTGAAGAAAAATCTCAGTATAATTCATATAAGGATGAAATAAAAGTTACTGATAAACAAGTATTACCAGGAGTAGCGACTGTAATTGAGTATAAAACGGAGGTGAAGGTAGAAGAGGAAGTAGACGAAATTAAAAATGAATTGAACTATAGAATAATAGGACAGTTAAATAACATGTATATTCTTGTTGAAAGAGATAATGAACTTGAAATTTATGACCAACATATTGTACATGAAAGAATTTTATATGAAGAATTAAAAGAACAGCATTTAAACAAAAAAATATCAGTACAAAATTTATTGGTTCCTATAAAAATAGAAGTAAGTTTAAAAGAAAAAGATTTAATTGAGAATAATTTAGAAATTTTAAAAGAATATGGATTTGAATTAGATGAATTTGGAGAGAAAGAATATTTAATAAGAACAGCACCTATATTTGATTTTAGAGAGAGTGTAAAAGAAACTTTTTATTATATATTGGATAAAGTAGAGGTAGAAGATTATAGGGATTTTAGAGAAAAGATATTGATTTCTATGTCTTGTAAGAATGCTATTAAAGCCCATGAGCCTTTAAATAATAAAGAGATTAAAATTTTACTTGATAAACTACATTATTATGGAAAATATACTTGTCCTCATGGTAGACCAATTATTATAAAACTGCCTTTTGATAAATTGGATAAAATGTTTGGTAGGAAATAATTGCAATTTATTTTTAGAAGTGATATAATCCATTTTGGTTTTTAGGAGGTAGTTTTGTTAAGTATTAATTTGATTTGTGTAGGGAAAATTAAAGAAAAGTATATAAATATGGGGATAGATGAATTTATTAAAAGACTTCAAGCCTTCGCAAAAGTTTCTATTATTGAACTTAAAGAAGATGGAAATGATAGTAATAGAGAAGATTCTATAAAAAAAGAAGGAATTTTAATAAAAAATATATTGGAAAAATGCAAAGGATATAATATACTTTTAGATGTAGATGGGAAAAATATTTCTTCTGAGGAAATGAGCAAAGAAATAGAACGGTTAACAGTTCAAGGAAGTTCAACAATTAATTTTATAATTGGGGGTTCTTATGGAGTGTCAGAAGATGTAAGGAAAATGTCAAATTTTAGACTTAGTTTTTCAAAAATGACGTTTCCACATCAGTTAATGAGATTAATTTTTTTAGAGCAACTTTATAGATGGTTGTCCATAATTAATAATATAAAATATCATAAGTAGAGGTGGGAAAAATGTATTCAATAGGTGAAAATTTTTATTATGAAATTGATGGAGAAAATGTAGAATTCAACATTTTAGGAGATATGATTATCAAAGGTAAAGAATATCTTGTTGTTGAAGACAACGAACATGTAAAATCAGTATTCATATATGATGACGAAGAAGAAAGCGTGACATTATTAGAAGATGAAGCAGCAACAGATAGTTTAATAGAAACATGGGAAACAGATTTTTATGGGGAGTCAGCGGACGATACTTTATGGGATGACGAAGAGTATGATGATTTAGGCGATGATGAAGACGAAGATGATTATATGATTTATGATGATGTAGAGTATGATGATGAGTATTCAGAGGACGATGATTATTAAGGAGAAGTTTTGAAATTAAAAGTATTGAGTGAAGATTTTTATGGAGAAAAAACAGAAAATATATATGAAGCAAAAAAAACACTTAATAATTTAGGAATAAGATATGAATATTTAGATGAGAATAGTAAAAATGATGTATATATTCTTGAAAATAAAGTGATTTTTAATAGAAAAGGTCAAATAACAACAAAGCAAATCTTTGAACTTGGTAAAAAGACCGAAAGTATTTATAAAACACCTTATCTTACAATGGATTTTCAAATAAATACTATAGAATTTTTAAAAAGTGAAGGTGAAACAAAGCTAGAGTACGAAATTTTTTCTAATGGAGAATTTCTTAATAAATTAAAAATTGAATTTCATGAAAATTAGGCTCTCATTATATGAGGGCCTTTTAAATATTTATTGTAAAAATAAACTTTGAATAATCAAGCAATTATGATAAAATATGAAAGCTTAAAAAAATTTATGCTGTAATTATAAAAATCAATATTTATAGAGCAAATTATTTGAAAAAAAATAAAAAAAGTGGTACAATGTTAAATCGAATGTAAATAATTTATAGTATAGAATTAGGAAAATTCAATTAAAGGAGAAATATTAAATGAGTAATAATTTACAAGAAACACAACACATTAATCAAATTATGGAAGAAAAAATTAAGAAAGTTGAAGAGTTAAGAGCTCAAGGAATTGACCCTTTTGGAACAAAGTATGATAAGAAAAATATGATAGAAGATTTGTTAAAAGGTCAAAGCGAAAGTGAAGTAGAGTATAAAACTGCTGGAAGAATAATGAGCTTTAGAAGAATGGGTAAAAACTTATTTGCTCATATAGAAGATGAAACAGGAAGAATTCAATTTTATATAAGAAAAGATGAGTGTGGAGAAGAAGCTTATGAACTAGCTAAAAAATTTGCTATTGGAGATTTTGTTGGGGTAACAGGAACTTTATTCACAACGCAAACAGGAGAATTAACATTAAGAGCAAAAGATTTTCAGTTGATATCAAAATCTATAAGACCATTACCAGAAAAATTTCATGGGTTAACAGATGTTGAAACAAGATATAGACAAAGATATATTGATTTAATAATGAATAGAGATGTTAAAGAAACATTTAAGACTAGAGTAAGGATTATAAGCAAAATTAGAGAAATTCTTACAAACAAAGGGTTTATGGAAGTTGAAACGCCAATTTTACATCCAATAGTTGGGGGAGCTTCAGCAAAACCATTTGAAACTCATCATAATGCGCTAGATATGGAGTTATACTTAAGAATTGCTCCAGAGTTATATTTGAAAAGACTTTTAGTTGGAGGATTTGATAAAGTATTTGAACTAAATAGAAGTTTTAGAAATGAAGGGATTTCTACAAGACACAACCCAGAATTTACTATGATGGAATTATATCAAGCTTATGCAGACTATTTAACTATGATGGATATTGCAGAAGAAATTATAACAACTTGTGCAAAAGAAGTTTTAGGAACAGTTGATATTGAATATAACGGGAAACAAATTAAATTGGAAAAATTTGAAAGAATTCACATGGTAGATTTTATTAAAGATGTAACTGGTGTAGATTTCTGGAAAGAAATGACTTTAGAAGAAGCTAAAGCATTAGCAAAAGAACATCATGTAGAAGTTGCAGGGCATATGAACTCTGTAGGACATATTATTAATGAGTTTTTTGAACAAAAATGTGAGGAAAAAGTAGTTCAACCAACATTTGTTTATGGACATCCTGTAGAAATTTCACCACTTGCTAAAAGAAATGCTGAAGATGGAAGATTCACAGATAGATTTGAGTTATTTATTGACGCAAGAGAATATGCGAATGCTTTTTCTGAATTAAATGATCCAATCGACCAAAAAGGAAGATTTGAAGATCAAGTGGTAGAAGCAAAAGCTGGAAATGAAGAAGCTAATGCAGTAGTTGATTATGATTTCGTAGAAGCATTAGAGTACGGAATGCCACCTGCTGGAGGATTAGGAATAGGAATAGATAGACTTATTATGTTATTGACAGGATCAGCGTCAATAAGAGATGTATTATTGTTTCCACATATGAGAAAAAAATAAATTTGTTTATTTAAAGGGTGATTATCACCCTTTTTTTTATGTATAGACTTACATTTTAAGTTAATTTGTTGTAAAATACTTCATATAGAAAGCGAGGTTTTTAGTGTGATAGAATTTTTTATAGCTAAAAAACATATTATGGAAAGAAAAAAGCAAAGTATAATTTCAGTTTTGGGAATTGTAATTGGGATTACAGTGTTAATAGTATCTCTCTCAATTTCCAATGGATTAGACGGGAATATGATAAATAATATATTATCATTATCACCTCATATTACAATAGATAATAATGGGTATTATATAGAAAATTATGAAGGAATTTTGAAAGATTTAGAGAAAATTAATGGAGTAAAAGGAGTTATTCCAACTTTTAATAATCAAGGTATACTGAAAACTGTTGGTGAAGATGGTTCTTTTGCTTCTGGAGTTCAAATAAGAGGATTAGATTTAAAAAGAGCTGAAAAAGCTTTGGATTTTAAAAAAATAATTGTACAGGGTAAAGTAAATCATGAGAATTATAATGAAATTATTGTGGGTTCAGAAATTTTTAATCAATTTGAATTAAAATTAGGGGATGAAGTTGAGTTGACTTCAGCTGAAAATAAAAAAATTAAATTAAAAGTAAGTGGAGTTTTTAAAACAGGGAATTTGGATACTGATTCAGCTACAGTGATTATTCCTTTAGTTACATCACAAATTATTGCTGAAAGTGGAGATGTTTTAAGGAGTATAGACATTACTTTAACAAATCCTTATGATGCAAATAAAATTATTTCAGAAGTTAAATCTAAAACACCTAATTATAGTTCTAGAACTTGGGGTGAAATTAACGAAGCACTATTGAAAGCTTTGTCTTTAGAAAAAACAGTTATGCTTGTGCTGTTTTCTTTGCTAATTATCATTGCAGGGTTTGTAATAGGTATTGTTTTAAATACAATGGTAAGGGAAAAAACTAAAGATATAGGAATTATGAGGTCTATGGGATACAGTAGATATTCTATTATGAAAATATTTTTACTAGAGGGAATATTTTTAGGAGCCTTAGGTATAAGTGTTGGTTTAGGGACATCATATGTGTTAATGAAACTTCTTAAGTTAGGAGTGTTTAATAAATTGACAGAAGTTTATTATTTGACAAGTATACCGGTTAAAATTAGTTTGAAAGAAGTTATGATAATTGTTTTAGCAACAATATTTGTTATTTTATTTTCTAGTATATTTCCAAGTTATAGAGCTTCAAAATTAACTCCAGTGGAGGCATTAAAATATGAGTAAAGAAATTTTAGTTTTAAAAAATTTAAATAAAAGTTATAAAGAAAAAAATAGAGATTTGAAAATAATAGAAGATTTAAATTGGACAGTAATGGAAGAAGATTTTATTGCTGTTTTGGGAAAATCAGGTTCAGGAAAATCAACGTTTCTAAATCTTATAGGTATTTTAGATAAACCAGACTCTGGAGAAATATTTATTAATAATAAGGAAATAAGCAATTTAAAAGAGAGAGAAAGAGATATTTTAAGGAATAATTTTTTAGGATTCGTATTTCAATTTCATTATTTATTGCCAGAGTTTACTGCGCTAGAGAATGTAATGCTTCCAGCTCTTGTTAATAAAGATAAAAGTAGGAAAGAAGTTAAGGAAAAAGCTATGGAATTATTAAAAAGCGTAGGATTAGAAGAAAGGTTTAATCATAAGCCAAGTGAGTTATCTGGAGGAGAAAAGCAAAGAGTGGCAATTGCTAGAGCTTTAGTAAATGATCCTAAAATTTTATTAGCAGATGAACCAACAGGAAATTTAGATTCGGAAACTAGTGAAGTAATCCATGAAATTTTACACAAAATAAACAAAGAGAGACAACAAACTATAATAGTTGTAACACATAGTGAAGAATTAGCTAGCGTATGCAAAGAAAGGGTTTACCTAAAAAAAGGTAAATTGGAATTTTCCAGGTGACATTATGTATAAAGAAGAATCTTATTATAAATCAGACTATAGTGAAGTAAAAAAATTAAGAGAAAAAGTAGAAATACTAGCTATAAATTTTGGATTTTTAAATATTTATAAAGAAAATATAGAAGTTTCCATTGGAGAAATATTTACAAATGTAATAAAACATGGGCAAAATAAAGTTAAAAATGATGTAAAAGTTATAATTGAAATAGATGAAGAAAAATTTCAGATTATTTTTGAATATTTAGGGGAAATTCCTTCAAAAGAAAGAATAGAAGAAGTTAACCATATAAAAGAAGTAAAAGATATTTTTGAATTAAAAGAATCAGGAAGAGGAATTTATATGGTAAACAGATTAATGGATTCTCTTGAATTTACAAGGGTAGAAGAGATATCAAAAATAAAAATTACAAAAAAATTACAATTTTTTTAAATAAACTTGAAATTGAGAAAAAAGCGAGGTATACTAAAATTACAAGGATAGAATTAGTAACAAAAGCAAGTTGAAAGGAAGTGATACTTATGAGAATGATCATAAGTGGTAGACATTTAGAAGTTACAGAACCTATTAGAGACTATGCAGAAAAAAAAATCGGGAGGATAAAAAAACATTTCGATAACATTTTGGAAGTAGATGTTACACTATCAGCAAGAAGTACTAAAGATGGTCCAAGACACCAGGCTGATGTTCTTGTATTTGCAAACAGTATAAAAATAAAAGCTACAGCAGAGGATAAAGATTTGTATGCTGCTATAGATGAAGTGTATGATGTTTTGGATGTTCAAGTTACAAAGCATAAAGAAAAATTGAGAGATAATAGACATTCTCACAGGGAAAAAATATTTGCAAAACATAGTCATAAAATGGAAGAAGGAGATGTAGAAACTAAAAAAATAATTTCTACAAAAGTAACTTCTCCTAAATTTATGAGTGTTGAAGAAGCTATATTGCAAATGGAAGCTTTAGAACAAGATTTTTATACTTTTATGAATCATGAAACTGAAGAGTTAAATGTAGTATATAAAAGAAAAGATGGGGATTACGGACACGTAGAACCAGGTTGGAATGAAGAATAAATAAAACTTAAGCCCATTTAAAATGGGCTTTTATATTGCAAAAAATAAAAATTTAAATAAATAAATTATCAAAGTGATTTTAAAAGATGCTAATGTTTTATCTAAAATGTTAAAAGGAAAAGCAGAGAATTTGCAAATATAAGTTATATAGAATCATTTATATTGACTTTGTGTACTTCTATGGTATAATTTTTAAAAATCCATTCCAGTGTGGAGGTATAAAGATGTTAAAAAAATTAGTTGGAGTTCATATAGAGAGGAAGAAAAAGACAAAATATTTAAATATTGAGACAATGGAACCAGTAGAATATATAAAAATTCCATTGTATAGGGATTTAAAAGAAATAGTTAACATTGGTGAATATGTAAAAAAAGGACAAGAGCTTGCAAAAGGAGAACAAACGCCTAGTTTGCACAGTTCAATTTCAGGAGTAGTTGAAAATATCTTAATTGGAAATGTAGAAAGGGATAATTACACAAAATTAATTGTTATAAAGAATGACTTTGAGGAAAATACTTTAGAGACTCACTATTATGAAGCAGAAGATGATATTATGAAATTTTTTGACACAGATAAATTTTTTGAATATATAAAGGAAAAAGGAATAATTGGAATGGGTGGAGGAGCTTATCCTACTTATATGAAATTAAAATCAGCGTATGAAAAAAAAGTTCATACTTTAGTGATTAATGGTTGTGAATGTGAACCTTATTTAAATTGTGACAATAGGTTAATGCAAGAAAAAACTAAAGAAATAGTTGAAGGGATAAACATTCTAACGACTATTTTGGACATCAAAAATATTGTAATAGCATTAGAGGATGATAAAAAAGAGGCTTTTTTAGAGTTTAAAAAAATCATTAAAAATTATCCCCGTATAAGTGTAAAACTATTAAAAAAAATATACCCATTAGGGGAAGAGAGAATTCTTATAAAAGAAATTTTTAGAATGGAAATTGCAAAGGATGAATTGCCATTAAATAGAGGATATTTAGTTCAGAATGTTGCAACAATTTATGCAATATACGAAGCATTATTTAATGGTAAGGGGACTATAGAAAGAGTGATAACTATTGCAGGAGAGGGTATAGAGGAAAATAAGAATTTAAAGGTAAAAATAGGAACGCCTTTAAAAGATATAATTAATTATTTAGGGATTAATGAGAGGCTTAAGAAAATTGTTATTGGAGGGCCAATGACAGGGAAAACAGTATATGACTATAATAATGTGTATGTTCAGAAAAATTATGGAGGTTTCTTATTTCTAAGTAAAGAAGAAATTAATGATAGGAAAACAGAGGCATGTATATATTGTGGGACTTGTGTAGATAAATGCCCTATGGGTTTGCTTCCGTTGAGATTCGAAGAACTTACAAATGCTAAAGAGGTAGAAGAATTAAAGCTAATAAGGATAGAGGACTGTATTGAGTGTGGAGTTTGTACTTATGTATGTCCATCTAATAGACCTTTATTAGAAACAATTGTGATAGGGAAAAAAATGGTGAGAGAGGTGGGGAAAAGTGACAAATAAACTGAAAATAAGTTCAAACCCCCATGTTAGAAATAATGCAAACACTTTCAAAGTAATGGTTGATTTTATAATTAGCTTATTACCTGCAATTATTGTTGGGGTTGTAGTCTATGGAAAAGAGTTTTCCAAAATGTTAATTTTTGCAGTAGTAACAGGGCTTATAATTGATAAGATTTTTTCATATATATTAAAAATAAAAGAAAAAAGTTTTACTTCAGCAACAATAATAACAGTACTTTTATTAATATTATCAATGCCAATAGGGGTACCTTTGTGGGTAATATTTTTAGGTGTAATATTTTCAATTGTAATAGGGAAATTAATTTTTGGTGGATTAGGCCAAAATATATTTAACCCAGCTTTGCTAGGAAGAATTTTTTTAATGATTTCATTTCCACAGTATATGTACAATTATCATGGTATAGATAATCAGGCTGGAGCTACAATGCTTCAATTATTAAAGTATTCGGATATTTCCAAAACTTATAAATTAATGGATTTTTTGAAAAATAGCTTTGTAGAGATTAATAAATACAATTCTGTAGGAGAAGCATCTCTAATTGCCTTATTAGTTGGGTTTTTATATTTAATTTTTAGAAAAAGGATAGATTATAAGATTCCTTTAGTTATGTTTTTAGTAGTAGTAGGGGGAGGCTATTTAGTAGGGAAAAATGGAATTATGTATGCATTATCAGGTGGAATAGTTTTTGGTGCTATATATTTTCTAACAGATCCAGTAAGTTCTCCCTATTCTTTTAAAGCGAAGGTAGCTTATGCAACTTTAGTAGGGCTTATGATTATCTATATTAGAGAAAATACATCACATCCAGAAGGCGTTGCTTATGCTATATTTTTTGGTAATATAGTAACACCGTTATTAGATAAATTATTTATACCAAGAGTATTTGGAAGGGGGAATAATATGAGGGAAGTAGTAAAAATAGCAAAAGTAATTTTTTTAACTTTTTGTATATTAATAGCAATTTATTTTGTAAATATAGCTGTTCAAAATAAAATAGAAAATCAAACAGAGAAAAAACTTGTAAAAGAGATGAAAAAGATAATTCCTAAAGGAGAATATTTTGATTTTCATGAAAATAGTAAAATTGTAGCTGGATTTTTATTTATTCCTGTTTATAATGGTGAAAAGCAAAATATTGGATATATAGTTCAGGGGAAAAGTAAAGGATATAGTAAAAATGAAATAGAATTTTTGCTGGGAATTGATTTGGAAGGGAAAACTTTAGGACATATCATACTTAGCAGTAAAGAAACTTTAGGACTAGGAAGTCAAATTGAAAGTCCAGAATACAAAGATTTGTGGGTAGGAAAAGATATAAATACGCAGTTTAAAAAAGGGATAGATTCACCAAGTGGAGCAACTTATACATTTTTAAACTTTTTTAAAACAATAAAAAATGTTTTAACTATATATGATGAGCAAATACTACCAACAAGAAATGTAGATAAATATGTTGAACCTAAGGACTCTGAGGGAGGAGCTTCTAAAACAGAATATAAAAAAGAAGAAGAAAGAAAAGAAGAAATTGTTGATGTTAAAAAAGTAGAAGCTATAACAGAAAAAGCAATAGAAGAAGTTAAAGTTAAAGATGAAAATGTTAAAAAAGTAGAAAAAAAGAATACAAATAAAAAAGTAGAAGTAAAAAAAGAAGTAGTAAAAGAAAGTCCTAAAACAACAAATAATGAAACAGAAGAAAAATCAGAAGTTGATGGAGAAGCAGGAGCAAGTCAATGGAATTAGGAGGATAAAATGAGCTTAAAGCAGTTATTAATAATATTAATTCTTTTAGGAACCCCAAATTCAATTGATACTTTAATTTGCGCTGTAATTATTTTAGTAGTTACATTCTTCAATGTTATTTTGAAAAGATTTTGGGATAATGAGAAAGAAGTTATTTTTGGAGTTCTGTTCACAGGATTTTTAAGTTCTTTAGTTTATAGGCTTATTCAGAATATTGATTATGAATGGGCTTTAAGTAAAAGAATGTTTTTTTATTCACTGATTGTTATTCCAGTAGTCTTATTGGAATACAGAAAAAGTAAGTTTAAAGTAACGATAAAAGAGTTGATGTTTTTTTTAAATGTCTTTGTTTTTATTGGATTGTTTAAAGAACTAATTGTTAGAGGAACTATTTTTAATATATCGCTTTTTGAAAATTATGAAGGATTAAATATATTAAATAATAATTCAGGAACACTTATTTTTATATCTTTAGCAATTATTTTAAATAATCATTTTAGAAAGAGAGGTAAAAAATGAATTTTATAAAAGATATTCATATAATTTTATCTTTTCTTTTCTTAGAAAATTTCTTTTACAAGTATTATTTAGGAGTAAATTTTTTTATAAATAATAAAAAAGAAAAAATGGATAAAGAAAAGGTTAGCTTAGATTTTATTATTGTACTTTTAGGTAGTTTATTTATTTTTGAAGTGCTAAAATTGATAATTAATTTTCTAATTGCTAGCGATATGACAGATATAATTTTGTTGATTTTATCTAGTTATTTAATGATTGTTGCATATAATAATTTTATTAGACGAGTGGATGCAGTATTATATTTTTTTATAAATAATATATTGATACTTGGCTTGTTAAATATTAATTTTGATAGTTATTATTATAAAATCATGGCAACTATAGTTTTAGGATTGTTTAATTATTTAAATTTTTATGTGCTTTTCCCACTTTTAAAGAATTTATCTTATAAAAAAATACCAGAAATAGTATCAAAAGAAGCTCTAACACTATTAGTCATAGGGTTAATTGGATTAATATTCAATGCATTTACAGGTTATTAAAACTTCTTGACATACTAAGATAATAATGATAGAATAAACCTTGTTATACGCATAAATACGGGTTTTCAGCAACCTGATTTAGCGAAAAAATTTTAGGAGGTGAACTACATGTACGCAGTTATAAAAACTGGAGGAAAACAGTACAAAGTAGCACTAGGAGAAAAATTAAGAATAGAAAAACTTAATGCTGAAGTTAACCAAGAAGTTGTGTTAGAAGAAGTATTATTAGTGTCAAAAGATGGAGAAGTTAAAGTTGGAGCGCCTTTAGTAGAAGGAGCAAAAGTTATAGCAACTGTTGTGGCTCAAGGTAAAGGTAAAAAAGTTGTAAACTTTAAATATAAACCTAAAAAAGCTTCTGCTAGAAAAATTGGACACAGACAATTATTCACTCAGATTGAAATTAAATCAATCGAAGCATAATTCCTATGACTACTTTTACTTTTGAAAGAAAAAACGGTAGAATTGTAAAATTTTACGGTCATGGTCACACAGGTCATGCTTCAATAGGAGAGGATATTGTATGTGCGGGAATATCAGCTGCAAGTCAACAAACAGCCTTTGGAATTATTAATTATTTAAAAGTTCCATGTCATTTAGGAATAAATAATGACACAGGTTTTTTGTATTTAGACTTGGAGATGAAAGATAAAAATGCAGATATATCCTCAGAAATTTATAATAAGATGGTAGAAGATAAAAAAGTTCAAATTGAAACTTTGATGGAAACACTTCTTATTATGCTTAGGGAAATTGAACTTCAATACCCTGAAAATTTGAAAATTATTGAAAAGGAGGATTTATAATTATGTTAACTTTAAACTTACAATTATTTGCAAGTAAAAAAGGGCAAGGGTCAGTAAAAAATGGAAGAGACTCTAACGCTAAGTATTTAGGTGTTAAAAGATACGATGGACAAGAAGTTACAGCAGGAAGTATTATTGTTAGACAAAGAGGAAACAAATTCCACGCTGGAAACAATATGGGAACTGGAAAAGATTTCACTTTATTCGCTTTAATAGATGGTGTAGTAAAGTTTGAAAGACTTGGAAAAGATAAAAAGAAAATTTCAGTTTACGCTAAATAATTCTAATCCCGGCTTCTGCTGGGATTTTTTCTCTTAAAATTTAAATTTTGGAATTACTTAGGTATAACAAATATAATAAATAAATGCTTTTATATGGCTGAGCAGTAGATTTATATATAGAGAGAAAAAAACAAATAAATTAGTAATTAATAGGTAGAAGTTAATATTTAATTACTAACTACTAATTACTAATTATTAACTAGTTTGATAAGGGAGGCAATAATGTTTATAGATGAGGTTGTAATAACAGTTAAAGCTGGGAATGGTGGAGATGGAGCTGCCACTTTTTATAGAGATAAAAATACTCAATTTGGAGGACCAGATGGAGGAAACGGTGGAAATGGAGGAAATGTTATTTTTGTTGCAGATAATAACATAAATACTCTATTAGATTTTAAATTTAAAAAAGTTTTTCAAGCTCAAAATGGAGAAAATGGAGCTAAAAAAAGAATGTTTGGGAAAACAGGAGAAGATCTAATAATTAAAGTTCCTGTTGGGACAATGATTAGAGATTATGAAACAGATAAACTAATCCTTGACTTAGACACAGTTGGAGAAGAAAAAACTTTGTTAAGAGGAGGAAGAGGAGGACTTGGGAATGAGGTTTTTAAGAATTCTATAAGAAGAACTCCTAAATTAGCAGGAAAAGGGAAGTTAGGGAAAGAAATAAAAGTTAAAATGGAGTTGAAATTATTAGCGGATGTTGCTTTAGTCGGATACCCTAGTGTAGGAAAATCAAGTTTTATAAACAAAGTGTCAGCAGCTAAATCAAAAGTTGCAAACTATCACTTTACAACACTGACACCTAAATTAGGTATGGTAAAATTAGATGAGGGAAAATCTTTTGTTATTGCAGATATTCCAGGATTAATAGAAGGAGCTCATGAAGGAGTAGGACTAGGAGATAAATTTTTAAAACATATAGAAAGATGTAAAATGATTTATCATATAGTTGACGTTTCAGGCCTTGAAGGAAGAGAACCAATAGAGGATTTTGAAAAAATTAATAATGAGCTCGCTAAATTTAGTGAAAAATTGGCAAATAAAAAACAAATAGTTTTAGCAAATAAAATGGATTTATTATATGATCAAGAAAATTATGAAAAATTTAAGAAATATATTCAAGATAAAGGTTTTGAGATTTACCCTATTTCTGTTTTATTTAATGATGGACTAAAGGAAATTTTATGGAAAACTTTAGAAGAATTAAATGGAATTGAGAGAGAACCTTTAGAGATAGAAGAAAATATAAATAGTGTATTTAGATTACATAACCCAAATCTTCCAGATTGGTTAATTGAACAAGATGAAGAAGGCGTTTTCAATGTAAAAGGTAAAATTGTTGAAAATGTTTTGAATACTTATGTATTTAGTGGAGATGAAGGATTAGATAGTTTTATGTATATGCTTAGAAAACTTGGTTTAGAAGAAGAATTGTATAAAGCAGGGGTAGAAGATGGAGATGTCATTAGAATTGACGATATTGAGTTTGAATTTGTAGAATAAATTAAGAAGGGCTCTTTGAGTCCTTTTTTAGAATGGAGATTTGGAATGGTAGGAATAGTTATTGGTGGACCTACAGGGGTAGGGAAAACAGAGTTGTCAATTAAACTGGCAAAAATTTTAGACGCAGTTATAGTAAATTGTGATTCTATGCAAATTTACAAAGAAATGGACATTGGAACTGCAAAAATTAAAGAAGAAGAAAAAAATGGGATACGTCATTATATGATGGATATTATAGATCCTATTGATAAATATAGTGTTGGAGATTATTATGTAGAGGTAAACAATTTGCTTAATAATTTGGAAAAAGAAAATAAAAATGTTGTATTTGTAGGTGGAACAGGGTTGTATATTGATGCAATAACAGAGGGATTGTCAAAATTGCCTCCAGCAAATAGTAAGTTTAGAGAAAAAATAAAAAATATAGAAACAGAAATTCTTTACAAAAAGTTATTAGAATTGGATTCTGAAGGAGCAGAGGGAATCCATTTTAATAATAGAGTAAAAATTGAAAGAGCTTTAGAAGTTTGTGAAATAACAGGAGAAAAATTTAGTGTACTAAATAAGAAAAATATAAAAGGTAATAATTATAATTTTTTAAAAATTGGATTAGATAGAGATAGAAAACTTTTATATTGTAGAATAAATGAAAGAGTTAAAATCATGATAGAACAAGGACTTATAGAAGAAGCTAGGGGAATATATGATAAATATAAAAATCAACTTGAAAATATAAAAGCAATTGGTTATAAGGAACTATTTCAATATTTCAATAGTCAAATAACTTTAGAAGAAGCTATAGAGTTGATTCAAAAAGAATCAAGACATTATGCTAAAAGACAGTTGACATGGTTTAGAAGAGATAAAAAGTATAAATGGTTTGATTTAGGCCAAATAACGCAAGAAAAAATTATAAAAGAAATCTTGGAAAATTTAAAAAATATTTAAAACTTGATAATTTAAAAATAATGTGTTAAACTAGTAATAACTTATGCTAGGAGGTAATTATAACATTGAAAAAATTAGGATTTTTTTTAATTCTTAGCATTTTATTAATTTCTTGTACAAGTCTTGAATCTGTTCAAAAAACAAACAAATCACATAGAGAGATAGATGAAAAAATAAGAATATGGGATTTAGAGAATGCTGAAGAGATGATAATGAATTTATCTGATACAGAAAAAGAGACTTATATTAATATAATTAATGAAAGAAAAGAGAAATTGGAAAAATTATATGAATTAGAAAATATATTGAAAGAATCATTATTAACAGGGGATTTTACAAGTCTAGATTCATATGTAAAGTTAGATACTATAAGTTCTTTTAGGTA
This sequence comes from Fusobacteriaceae bacterium, assembly GCA_016938425.1. Taxonomy (GTDB): domain Bacteria; phylum Fusobacteriota; class Fusobacteriia; order Fusobacteriales; family Fusobacteriaceae; genus JAFGUR01. The sequence goes on along the minus strand of JAFGUR010000220.1, from coordinate 1,786 downwards.
TAAAAAACTGAAAGAATATGATTTTAGTAATGTAAAATTTTATGTAGCAAAAAGAGATTTTATAGATATGAGTTTAAAAGAATTAACAATAGTTAATTTACATGATGAAAGCATGTATATTGAGTTTGTAATGGAATATATTAATGATAATTGGGTAATAAAATCATTTGATGAGAAAAGGTGAAAATATGGATGGAATTGTTTTAAAAGTACCATCATCATTAAAACTAATGTCTCTTGTTAGAAACACAGTAAAACATTATTTAGAAATAGAGAATGTAAGTGATAGAGATATATTCCAAATTTTATCAGTAGTAGATGAGTTAGCAACTAATGCTGTTGAGCATGGATATAATTATGGCGAAAAGAACTCTTTAATAGTTAAAGTTTTGAAAGAAGACAAAAAAGTTACTATGGAAGTAGAAGACTTTGGAATTGGATTTCAAGGTGAAGGTAACAGTAAAGAAGAAGGAGGAATGGGCCTTAATATTGTCAGAAAAATAGTTGATGGAATAGAAATGATAAAAAAAGAAAAAGGTTTAATGATAAGAGTATTTAAATATATAGAGGGAGGAAAAATATAAATGGTAACTAACTTTGAAATAATTGAAGAAGAAAAAAATGGAGTTGTTATATTAAGGGTAAGTGGGGAATTAGACGCTCTGGTAGCACCTCAATTAAAAGATAGACTCATAAAATTAATGGAACTAGATAAAAGTTATTTTATACTAGATTTTGAAGGGTTGTCTCATATAAATTCTTTAGCAATGGGAATAATTAGAGGAAGACTTAAAGAAATAAGAGAAAAAAATGGAGATATAAAATTAGTTAATTTGAACGACCATATTACAAATATATTTGAAATGGTTGGATTAGATGAATTATTCCAAATATTTGAAACAGAGGATGAAGCATTAAATAGCTTTAATTAATAATCCAGTGAGGATAGAAAATTATGAAGAGATTTTTTTTAATTTGTATATTAATAATATTTAATATAAATGCAAATGTTTATGAGAACTTTCAAAATGCTAAAAAACAATTTGATAGTAAAGCTTATGAGCAGGCAAAATTTAGTTTAGAACAGGTGTTGAATGAGGCGCCAGACTATGATGAAGCAAAACTACTTTATTTTAAGCTAAAGTATGAAACAGGAGAAAGATTTGACATTAATTTAATTAATGACGAATTTTTTAGGTATAAAAAAGACTCTGCAGCATCAATTGCTAGACTTTTTTATGATTTGTTGAAAGCAAAAGATCCTATAAAAAAAGATTTATTTAATTATTTAATTTCGCAAGGGGACTTAACACTTTTAGAAGCTGTTTATGATAGTATGGATAGCAGGGCAATCTATACAGATAGTTTTTTAAAAGTATTATATGCACATAAACAATATGGGAAAATCTTAAAAAAATATCCTGTATATGCTTATGTCAGATTAGTTGAGGAGCAAAAAACGAAAGCAGATGATTTATATTTTGGTGCTTTAAAAAAGTTAAAAGAAAATGATACAGAGGAAGCTATTAAACTTTTAAAAGAAGCTGTAATAACTTATCCAGAAAATGCAGTATATTATATAAAAATGGGTCAAGTTTATGCAGATAATAAAAATTATGAGTTAGCAGAATATAATTTTTTTGCTGCATTATCCTATGAAAATAGAGAAGACGTTAAGTTAAGCCTATTTAATATATATTATGCACAAAATGAGTATAATAAGGCATATGCAGTAGCAAAAGATATTAATTATTTACCTGAAGTTAGAGAAAAACTTAAATCTATG
>JAFGUR010000219.1 GCA_016938425.1 Fusobacteriaceae bacterium | reverse complement strand
TTTCATGATTTATATTTTTTTAAAAGATTAATATTTCAACGAACTATGCCTACAGTATAGCACACTTTTTAAAAAAAGTCAAGCTTTTTTCGGCTTGACTTGGGAAATAATTAAATTTTTTCTGGTAATTTAGCTAATATTAAGTAAATTTATTTCTTTTTAATTTTCCCTCTTATGCCTTATATAACAGAAAAAACGAGCTTTTAGACTCGTCTTTTCCAAATGGGGTGCCTAGAGAGAATTGAACTCTCGATAACAGGACCACAACCTGCTGTGTTACCACTACACCATAGGCACCATATTATTTAAAAGTACGCCCAGAGGGAATCGAACCCCCATAACCAGCTTAGAAGGCTGGTGTTCTATCCATTGAACTATGGGCGCAAATATCGCTACTATAATAATAAAAATAAGTTAGTCTGTCAAACGACCTTGAAGAAAGTTTAGTAAAATACCTATTTTAAACCTTTAAAATTATTTTTTCTCAGAGCCTCATAAATTAAGATTCCGGCTGAAACTGAAACATTTAAAGAGTCAACCCCCTCCCTCATCGGAATTTTTACCTCTTTATCCGCTTTTTTAAACCAAAAATCACTGAGACCACTTGCTTCTGATCCTAAAATTATAGCTGAGTTTTTTGAAAAATCAAATTCATCATAACTTTTCTTTGCGCTAGTTACGGCAATAAAAGTTTTAATTTTATTTTTCTTAAAAAATAAATAAGTTTCTTCTTTGGTCGCCCTAATAATATTTATAAAAAAAACTAAACCTTCGCTCGCCTTAATTACATTCGGATTAAAAATATCAAATAAACAATCGTTTAAAATAATATTTTTAAGCCCCCCGGCCGAAGCAGTTCTAATTATTGCTCCTAAATTACCGGGTTTTTCTAAGCCCTCAAGGACAATTATCGGCAAATTATCTTTTTCTAAAACAATTTCTTCCAAACCAAATTCCTTCACCTCAAAAACAGCTAAAAACCCGTCCGGACTTTCTTTATAGGCAATTTTAAAAAAAACATTTTTAGAAACATTTATAATTTCTGAATTTTTATCTAAAAAATTATTTAAAATCTCTTTATTTTTCTCAGTACTTTTCTTAACAATCTCCTGAGAAAAAAATAAAAATTTAGGCTTATAATTAGATTTAAGAGCTAGCTCTATTTCTCTTAAGCCATCAACTAAAAAAAGTCCATTCTTTTTTCTTGCCCGCGCTTCTTTAAGGCTAGCGACTAATTTTATTGTTTTATTATCAAGACTGTTTATTATTTTCATAGAATTTTTATTTCCTTTTTATTATATCTTAATAAAAATCTTAAATAAAGAGAGGCTTCAAATAAGCTATTAATCGCCAGCCAGCTTGTCCGCCGTAGCTTTAGCGAACGCTAAAGCGAAGGCGGATATATTACTTAGTTGATGAGGAGCGAGAGTTTATTTTTGAGCGAATGGGATTTTTTCATAAAAATCCCTAGCGAACCTTCTCAGCTCACTTCGTTCGTGAGCAGGTCAAGAAAAATAAAGCTCTCGTCCGAATCATGATAAGAGGAATAATTTAAAAAAAATAAAACCTGGCTCTAATTTACAAATTCTTAAAAGCCCTTTAATATGTTATAATTAAATAGATAAAATTAATTTTTAATATATGCCAATTAAGCCTTTAAGACAAATAAACACCAGCTCCCTTGAAACTTGGCGACCAGGTAAACAGTCCACTCCAAAAAGAGCTCTAATTAAAACAAATAAAAACTCCTCACTATCTTCTTTTTCTGGATCTAAAAACAGGTGGGGAAAAAGAAATGCTGGAGATAATAATTGGAAAAAGATTTTATTAAAGAAATTATTTTTCTTAGCTTTAATTTTAGCTGGCGCTGGTACTTTGTTTATCTCTATTTTTATTTTAATTGTTTCTAAAGATCTACCAAACCCAGATCAATTAATGGAGCGCCAGGTAGCTCAAAGCACAATTATTTATGATAGAACAGGGGAAAATGTGTTATATGAAATTAGTGGTGAGGAAAGACGAACTTTAATTAGTATTAATGAAATTCCTGATTACGTGCAAAAAGCAGTTGTTGCAATAGAAGATAAGAACTTTTATAAACACAAGGGTTTTAGTTTCTTTGCTATGGCTAGAACCGCTGTCACTAATGTTATTTATCATCGTAGCGCTGGAGGCTCAACTTTAACTCAGCAATTTGTAAAAAATTCTGTTTTAACAAATGAAAAAACTATTATTAGAAAAATAAAAGAATTAATAATTTCTTATCGTTTAGAAAAAAAATTCTCTAAAGACGAAATTTTACAAATGTACTTAAATGAAATTCCTTATGGCTCTAACGCTTATGGGGTCGAGGCTGCTAGTCAGAAGTACTTCTCTAAGAGCGTGAGAGAGGTCTCCTTGGCTGAAGCAGCGGTTTTAGCCGCTATAGTTCAAGTACCAACTAGATATTCTCCCTACGGACCAAACAAGGACATTCTCTTGGGAAGGAAAGACTATGTTTTAAAATTAATGGCAGAACAAGGATATATTTCTGAGGAAGAAAAAGAACTAGCTTTGGCTGAAGAAATAGTCTTTAGTGGAAAAGAAACAAATATTACTGCCCCTCATTTTGTTATGTATATTAAAGATATTCTAACTGCAAAATATGGAGAGAAAATGGTCGAACAAGGTGGTTTAAAAATTTATACAACCCTTGATTTAGAAAAACAGAAAATAGCTGAAGAAGTTATCAAGGAAAAAACAGAAAAATATCAAGAAAAATATAATGCCTCAAATGCCGCTTTAGTAGCAATAGATCCTAAAACTGGACAAATTTTAGCGATGGTTGGTTCTCGTGATTATTTTGATGATTCAATTGATGGTCAAGTTAATGTCAGTATTAGAAATCGTCAACCTGGTTCTTCAATTAAACCTTTGGTTTATGCAACTCTATTTGAAAAAGGCTATACCCCTGATACAATTTTATATGATGTAAATACAAACTTTTCCAGTGATCCAAGCAATCCTTATGAGCCAAAAAATTATAATTTACAAGAGTCTGGCCCAATTAGTATTAAGAAGTCTTTAGCTGGTTCTCTAAATATTCCAGCAGTTAAAGCCCTATATTTAGCTGGATTAAATAATGTTATTAGTTTACTTGAGAGTTTTGGTTATAGTACTTTTTCTGAAAGAGAAAGATTTGGTCTCGCCTTTGTTTTAGGGGGGGCGGAGGTAAAATTACTTGAACATGTCAATGCTTTTAGCGCTTTTGCGACCGAGGGTGATGTTAGGGAAATATCAGGAATATTAAAAGTTGAAAACTCTAATGGTGAAATAATTGAAGAATATAAAGAAAAAAAGAAAACTGTCTTAAGTCAACAATCAGCTAGAATGATAAATGAAATAATGAGTGATAATTCTGCTCGGGCTTATGTTTTTGGTGAAAGAAATTCTTTGACACTTGAAAATCGTCCCGCTGCTGCTAAAACTGGAACAACAAATGATTTTCATGATGCTTGGACGGTTGGTTACACCCCTTCTTTAGTCGCTGGTGTTTGGGTAGGAAATAGTGATAATAAAGAAATGTCAGGTAGGGCTGATGGTAGTGTAGTTGCCGCCCCAATTTGGAATGAATTTATGAAAAGATCTTTAGAGGGAACTGAAATTGAAAGTTTTAATAAACCAGATGATTATAAAACTGATATTCCTGTTTTAGATGGAGAAATTAAGAATACAATTATAAAAATTGATATAATTACTGGTCTACCAGCTAATAGCTTAACTGATCCAAGTTTAATTAAAGAAGTTTCTATTCCAAATCATCACAGTATTCTACACTACGTTAATAAAGAAGATCCAAGAAATGAGCCAGCCAACAATCCTGAATCCGATCCTCAATATAAACTATGGGAAGATGCAATCTCTGATTGGTTTGAAAGAACCTCAACCAGCACTGATTATGAATTGTTGAGTTCTTATAGCGAATTTAAAGATGAAAAAAATAATCCAATAATTAGAATTAGTGGACCAAAGGAGGCTGAAGAAATAAATACTGATTTTTTATATCTTAACTTTGAGGCTACAGCACCTTTAGGAATTTCTTTAATTAATTATTATCTTAATAATAATTTAATAATCTCTGAAAAAGTTGAAACAAAAGATTCTTATGAGAAAATTATTACTTTAAATAAATTAGCAAATGGATTTAACAGTTTAAAGGTTCAGGTTTGCGATCCTTATCAAAATTGTGGTGAGGAAAAAGTAAATTTCAACTTAAATATAGAAAATAATCTTATAGATAATAGTAAAAATTCAGTTGAAATACTTAGTCCTAGTTCTGGTTTAGCAACATCACTTTTTGACTTTCCTCTTGATTTTAATTTAGCAGTTTCCTATCCAAATAAAGCACATAGTTTAATTTTAGTGGTTAAAAATAAAGAAGGAAAAACTGTTTATACAAATTATTTAAATGAGAATATAGATTTCAATAATTATTTAACAATAGATTTAAAAGAGAGTGGACAATATTCTGTTTATCCGGAGCTAAGAGATTATAATGGTGATATTATTAAAGGTGACTCAATTATAATTATTGTAGATTAAATTTTACTGCCTAATTGGCATTACAATATATAAATAATCTTTTGACTCGCTTTTTTTAATAATACAGGGAGAATTGCTATTTAATATTGATATTTCAATTAAATCTGAATCAATATTATTAAGTCCATCTAAAATATATTTAAAATTTATTGTTATTTCGTTCTCCTCACCCTCATTTTTTGAATCAATCTTTATCTTACTTTCCCCGCTAGCACCAGAAAAAGATGAAATTAATATTTGATTTTTTTTAAATTGTAATAAAATATCATTCATTCCATTTTTTGAAAATAAGGAGGCAGCTTTAATTGCTCTAACTAACTCAACTTTATTAACTAAGGCGGTTGTTTTTGTTTGAGTTGGAATAATTTGCTTATAATCAGGATAATTTCCATTAATTATCCTTGATATTAAAGAGGTTGAATTAAAAGTAAATAAAATTTGATTATCAGAAAAAGAAATTTTTATTTTTCCATCACTATCCTCAGATTCACTAATATTATTTAAAATTCTTAATAATTCTTGAATTGTTTTGGCTGGAACAATTAATTTAAAACTTTCCAAATCTTTATTTAAGTCTTTATTAATATCTTCATCTATTTTTAAATTTTTTTCAGCTAAACGATAACTATCGGTCGCCGCTAAATCAAGTGAGTCTTTAGAAAAAGAAAATAAAACTCCGGTTAACTCTAATCTATTTTCACTGGTTGAAACTGAAAAAATAACACTATTTAAAGCCTTACGAAAACTTTCAAGTTCAAAAGAAAAAATATTCTCACTTTCAATTGTTGGAATTAAGGGAAATTCTTTTGAAGATTCTCCTTTTATTTTGGTTTTATAATTTCCAGATTCTATTAATAGTTCATCATCAACTAAATTAAAAGATACTTTTTCATTAGAATTTAATAAATTAATATAATCAGTTATAAGTCTTGAATTAACAGTAAATTCCCCCTCACTTTCAACCTTTCCTCTAATTTTAGAATTAACCCCAATCTCTAAATTAGTACCAATAAATTCTATCTCACCAGAATAAGCCTTTATTAAAATATTATTTAAGATTGGTAAATTTATATTTTTAGAACTTGTATGACTCACTATATTTAATCCTTTTTTTAGGTTTTCTTGTAAACTAATAAATTGCATATTTATAAATTTAATTGTT
>JAFGUR010000218.1 GCA_016938425.1 Fusobacteriaceae bacterium | reverse complement strand
TTTCTTTTTTTGTTTCTTCTGTCATATAATATCTATAAATCAAAACTATATAAACCTTTCGTTTTGTAGTCTCTTAAGAAAAGTAACATTATTCTGTTTTAATAACTTCTGCCTCAATACGAATTTTTCCAGGTAATTTTGGATTAACTTGTTTTATAATCTTTCTAGTAAATGCAACAGCTTTTTCATTATTAACTGCTATTTCAAAAATCACTGAACCTTTTTTTGCAATTGCAGCCTTTCCAGTAGTTTTACCAAAAGATAATTGCATTCCAGTCTGCATACGATCAGCACCTGCACCAGTAAGCATTTTATTTTCTCTTTGAATATGATGTGGATAAGGAACAACTTTAAAGAAATACTGTCCAGCAAGTTCTTTATCTAATTTTTTATTCAAAAACTGTCTACAAGCTTCGAAGGCATTATGTCTAATTTGAACATTTTCATCAGAAATAACTTTTATAATTTGACTAAATTTACCTTGCTTTTGAGCATCTTTATTTCCCATCTCAAACTTTACAATCTTTTGAGGAGGAACAGCTTTAATAAAAGATTTTTGTCTTCTCTTAGATGTCCTAGTATAAGGAGTAACTTTCTTTTTCGAATAAGCTCGAGCTTTACGAAGAGCAGCCATTTAAATTATCTCAACCTCCGTCGTAACAGATTGACCAGGTAAACCTTTTTCAAAAATAGCTCTAACAACACCCTTATTTCCATGAGCTGCTGAAACTTTTCCACTAATTTTCTTTCCTGCAGGCGACGTCCAAACAACTTCCTTTCCAACAAATTCTGACGCTTTTTCTTTAGAAATTATATTAGGAATTTCAATTAACATATGTCTTTCATGAATATTATGTCTTCCTCTTCTAAATTGAATAACTTTTCCTTTAACCATATTATTTTAAGAAGAAAGTTAGTTTATAAAACTTATTATTAATTCATCTTAATAAAAATAAATAACTCCGAAAGTTTTATAACCCTCAGATTTTACAGATTTTTAGAAGAAAATGACAATTAATAATAAATTTGGAGAAAAAATATGGATACCTCAAATAGATGGTGCTGAAAGTTTAGAAATAGCATATCAATTCATAAGAGAAAAAATAGAAGAAAATCCAGACAATATAAGAAATATAGATTTAGGCTATTTTGTAAA
>JAFGUR010000217.1 GCA_016938425.1 Fusobacteriaceae bacterium | reverse complement strand
GGTTGCAATTGCAAGGTCTTTAGCGAATAATCCACAAATTTTATTGGCAGATGAGCCTACAGGTAACTTAGATAGCGTCTCAGAAGCTGAAATTATGGAAATATTTACGACATTAAATAAGCAAGGAACTACTATAATAATGGTAACTCATGAACCAGAATTAGCAAAATATGCTACAAGAATAATAAGATTTAAAGATGGTTTAAAATTATCTGATGAAACGAAAAGAGCTGATGCCTAATGATGTGGGAAATCTTTTTAAGTGCATACAATAGTATTATTGCAAATAAAATTCGTTCGTTTTTGACAATTATAGGAATAGTTATAGGAATAGCATCTGTTATAACAATTTCTGGTTTGGGTGAAGGAAGTAAAAAAAGCGTTAACGATAATTTAGCAAAATTAGGAACCAATAGAATAAATATTTCTACAAATTATAGAAGTACAATTACGGCAAAAGATAGGTTAGGGTATGACGATGAAGATTTTTTAAAAGCTTATGATCAAATCGTAAATATTTCTCCATTAAGGTCACTTAGTGTAAAATATGAATTTGCTGATGATTATTATACTGTAACTTTAAATGGAGTTAATGAAGAAGCTGATAAAATAGAAAATCTAGATATGATGTATGGATCTTTCTTAGAGGAAAGTAATTTAAAATCTAAAAAAAGTGTTATTGTTATTGATAATGTTTTTGCTAAAAAAGTTTTTAAAAAAGAAAATGCTGTAGGAGAACAAATAAAACTTACTATTAGAGGAAAGCAAAAAATGTTTACAGTAATAGGAGTTTATGAAAATACAAGTGAAAGTAACACAAAACAATCACAAAATTATAGTACAACAGCTTATACTCCAATAACAGTAGTAGATTTATTATTATCCAATTTTTATGTATCACAATATGAAGCAACAGTAAAAGACATTAATAAAATTGATGAAATATCGGAAAATATAATTAAATTACTTTCTATTAAACATAGAAATAATAATAAATATAATGTAGAAAGTGTAATGGAAAGAATGGAGAGCATAAATTCTATTTTAAGTACATTAACAATTTTTATATCTTTTGTTGCAGGAATTTCATTATTTGTAGGTGGTATAGGAGTTATGAATATAATGCTTGTTAGTGTAACAGAGAGAACGAAAGAAATAGGAATTTGTAAGTCCATTGGTGCAAGTAATAACCATATAATGTTTCAATTTATTATAGAAGCTATTATTCTTTGCTCTGTAGGAGGAATAATAGGAATAATTTCTGGTTATGCAGCTAGTTATATTATAGGTAGTTTAGTGGATGTAACACCTTATATTCCTATACTTACAGTATTTATAGCTTTTGGAATATCAACATTAATAGGAGTAGTATTTGGAGTATTCCCAGCTAAGAAAGCAGCACAATTAAATCCAATAGATGCTTTAAGATATGAGTAGGAGGATTATGAAAATTAGAATTGTAATAGTAAGTTTAATTATATCAGCTGTAATTTTTGGGCAAACATTAAGTTTTGATGAAGCTTATAAAATTTATAGTGAAAAAAATTCAACAGTAAAAAATTTAAAGCTTAATAATCAAATTAGAGAAGAAGAAAGAAAAGAGTTGGTAAATAGCTTAAAAACAGATTTAACAATAACAGGTTCAACTTCTTATAATTTGGACGAAGAGACTACAGAAAAAACTGGTAAAATTAGTTATAGAGATTTTTATATTGAAGCAACACAAAAAGATAGTAATAATACAGATCAAGTAATAGTTGGAGTAGAAAAAACTATAAATAATTTTATATATAATACAGATAAAGCGCAAATCTACTCTAATAAAATAAGTAACTTAAATGCTCAATACGAAGATAAACAAAGTTTAATGTCATCTATCAGTTCTTTTGGCGATAAATATGTGGCAGTCTTAAATCAAGATAATACAATAAAATCAACGGAAATATTGCTGCAAGAAAAAATGAAAGATTTAGAAATTGCTAAAGTAAAATATAATTCTCAGAATTTAAGTGCTTATGACTTGAAAGTAATAGAGCTAAGTGTTAATGAACTTACAACAACCCTTAATATTGCAAAAGTTGAAAAGGAAGATTTATTAAAAGAATTTAAAAATCTTTTAAATTATGAAAGTGAAATTACTTTGAAGGATCTAGATATAATTAATGATTATGAAATTTATAAAGATGAAAGTTCTATAAAAATTATAGAAAATCAAATAGAATTAGCAAAAGATGAATTAAAAGGATTAAAAGTGGCTAATTTGCCAGAATTAACAGCAGGAGCTTATTATAATTTAGATGATGAAGATACAACAATGGAATTAGGGTTTACATGGGTTCCTTTAAATTATAGAGGAGATGAGAAGTCTAAAAAATTGACAATAGAAAAGTATAATAATAATTTATTGGAAGCACAAAACTCATATGAATTATCAATTCAGCAAACACAAAATAGTATTAAAAAACTTGAATTAAATGTTGAATTAAGTAAGCAAACCTTAGATTTAGCGAAATTGGAGCTAGAAAAATATAAAATTATGAAAGAAAAAGGAACATTATCAGAATATGATTATTTTGACAAACAAAAAGAAGTTCTAGATGATGAAATTGCTTATTTAAACTATTTAAATCAGTTAAATCTAGCTAAGAAATTACAAAATATATATTCACAATTATAAAATAAGGAGACTTTACTAAAAGTCTCTTTTAAATTTATAAAAAAATAAAATCTGTTAAATTTAATTAAAAAAAATTAATTTTCACTTAATTGACAATAAAAAACTTTGATTTGCAAAATACTTTTAACTTAGGATATTCAATAGCTAAACCATATATAATTTTTAATTTATAAATTTTAAAAAAATAATTGCTCAAAAAAGCAAGTTTCCCTTGAAATTATTAGGTTTTATGGGTAAAATTACTTGACAGATCTTGTAAAAAATATTAAACTAAATATACAAAGTTGGTATAGTTTCAAATTTGAATGGAGGAAATCAAATGTTAGAGATAAAAGAATTAACAAGTAAAGTAGAAGATAAAGAGATACTAAAAGGATTAAATTTAAACGTAAATAGAGGAGAAGTACACGTTATAATGGGACCAAATGGAGCAGGAAAATCAACTCTTGCAAATATTCTTATGGGTCATCCAAAACATGTACAAACAGGCGGAGATGTTATTCTTGATGGAGAAAACCTAAATGGATTAAAAGCTGATGAAAGAGCTAAAAAAGGAGTGTTCTTATCATTTCAATATCCAGAAGAAATTCCTGGAGTAACAGTAGAGGATTTTTTAAGAACAGCTAAAAATTCTATTTCAGAAGAGCAAATTGGAATTTTTAAGTTTAGAAAATTATTAGATAAAAAAATGGAAGAATTACATTTTAGTTCGGCCTATGCAGACAGACATCTTAATGTAGGTTTTTCAGGTGGAGAAAAGAAAAAAAATGAAATACTTCAAATGTCAATTTTAAATCCTAAAGTAGCTATCCTAGATGAAACAGATAGCGGACTTGATGTTGATGCCATAAAAGTTGTTTATGAAGGGGTAAATCAACTTAGAACAGAAGACAATGCTTTTATTATAATTACTCACTACAATAAAGTTCTTC
>JAFGUR010000216.1 GCA_016938425.1 Fusobacteriaceae bacterium | reverse complement strand
TCTCTATAAAATTCTCTATTTCTTTTAAGTAAGTATTAAATTCTAATTTGTTCATTGATTTTTCTCCTTTATTCTATATGTTTTTTTCTAGCCAATTATGAAAAAATTCTAATTCATTTTCTTTGTAAAAATAATGTTCAAAATCTTCTCCTATAGTTAGGCTACATTTAAATTTACTACAAAAATCCTCAATTACTTTTATATTTTGTAAATTATCCTTAGTACCATAAATTATAAAAGTTGGAAATTCCCATTTATTTATAGGATTTTCTCTTACAAATTCATAATATTCCCATGACATTGTATCTATTGGAGTTTCTATAAGCTTTTTATCCTTAAGTTCTTCTTCTGTAATATTAAACCATTTAAACATATTATTAATTAGATAGTTCATATTAAGAATTGGTGATTGAAATAAAGCTTTTTTTATATGAAAGTCTTTATAAGTCAATAAACTAAAATATGCTCCAAGACTACAAGCAAATAGATTAATCTCTTTCCAATTTTCTTTTGAGAAATTATAAATTTCCTCTAAATCTCTTATACCATTCCATACATTACATTTATATTCTAAATCTGTTCTTTCACCATGTTCAGGCAAATCAAAACTTATAACTTCATAACCTTTAGAGTTTGCAATTTTAGCAAAATCCTCTGCACTTTCTTTTTTTGACATTTTTCCATGAACATGTATATATACTTTTTCACTTGGAATTCCCCAAATAATTGCAGGTATATTTCCAATAGTAATTTTTCTAGTCATTTTCCCTCCAAACTATCTATAAATCACTTGAAACCTTTCAAAAACAACAGGAATATTTTCTGAAAATACTTTTCCAATTTCTAAAAATTCTCTTTTAAAAAATCTTTCATGCTCTTTTCTCCAATATTCTAAACTTAAATCGCCTTCACCTTCAAGTTTTGCTTCTTCTTCGGTTACCTCAGAAAATTTCTTTATGATTGTATCAACAGTCTTTATTACACAGGCTTTAGAGCCATCAAAGTTAGTAACTATTGATAATTCATCTTTTTTAAAAGGTTCTTCTTTATAATATTCATAGGTCCAAAGACTTCCACAAGTTGCAACTTTTTTCCCTTCATATACAAGGTCAAATAACTCATCAGCACAAGACTCGTCACCAAAATAATCTACCATTTTACAAACTAATTTTGTATTTTCGAAATTTTCTCCTATGCTCAACAAGTAATCTTCCCATAATTTTTTTATATTCTCTTTCATAAAAAGTCTCCTATTATTTTACTTAAGGGCAAAGATGAAAATCCCTGCTCTTTTGATTTTTAATTTAGATTGACACAGGGGTCAACCCCTACATTTGAATTTATTGGGTTCATGCAATGAACCCTTACAAAATAAAATTTATGATTTATATTTGGGTTTGCCATCGGCAAACACCCTACAAAATTCCTAATTCCTAACTACTAATTACTAACTACCTCATAATTTCTTCCAAAAACTTCAATTTCTTTTTCTTCTGTAAATTGTTTCATATAAAGTTTATAATAGTAGCCTTTTTTCTCTAACAACTCGTGGTGACTACCACTTTCAACTACTACCCCTTTTTTTATAACCAAAATCTTATCTGCATTTCTAATTGTAGAAAGTCTATGAGCAATTAGAAAAGATGTTCTTCCTTCCAAAACTTTGCTTATTGCTTCTTGTATCAAATGTTCAGTCTCAGTATCAATACTTGAAGTAGCCTCATCTAAAACAAATAGTTTTGGCTTTGATATAATTGCTCTTGCAAAAGAAATCAGTTGTTTCTCCCCTGTTGAAAGCATTGCTCCACTTTCTCCTACCTCTGTTTCATATCCATTTTCAAGTTTCATTATAAAGTTATGAGCATTAACAAGTTTTGCAGCTTCTACCACTTCTTCTTTTGTGATATTTTCATTTCCATAACGAATATTATCAATAATATTTCCACTAAATAAATGAGGGCTTTGAAGAACATAACCAAGACTACTATGAAGCCATCCTTGAGACCTTTCTTTGTAGTCAACTCCATCTATTAAAATTTTTCCACTACTTGGTTCATAAAATCTGCATAAAAGGTTTACAATGGTACTTTTTCCACTTCCAGTTTCTCCAACTAATGCAATATTTTCACCTTTTTTTACTGTTAAATTAAAATCTTTTAATACTGACTCCCCTTCTTTATACCAAAAATTTACATTTTGAAACTCAATATTTCCAATGATTTCTTCCCAATTTTCTTTTTTAGGATTTAAAATATCTCCATATTTTTCAACTACACTTTGAGAATCTTTTATAAGAGGCTCTTCTTCTACCAAATCTAAAACTCTTTCAAGTGCTGCTTGTGCTGCTTGCAAATCTGCGAAAACCCTTGCAAGTTGCCTAATTGGTTCAAAAAATTGTTTTGTAAATCCCAAGAAAAGAGTTAAAACTCCAAAAGTTATAATATCAGAAGCTACTGACATTCCCCCATAATAAAGAACAAGAGCTGTTCCAATACTTCCAACAGATACAACTAATGGCAAATATAAACTTGAATACATAAGAGATTTTAAAGATTTCATTCTCATATCTTCAGTTAAAACATTGAATTCCTCTATATTTTTTTCTTCTCTAACTAAAACTTTACTTGTTTTAGCTCCTAAAATACCTTCGTTGTAAGCACCTGTAATTATTGAATTTACTTTACGAACTTTTCTGTTTGATGATAACATTCTTTTTTGAAAGAAAGCACTAATAAGAAATAAAATAGGAACCATTGTAAGTGACAATAAAGTGAGCTTAACATTTATAAAAAACATAACTATTATCATTGTAGTCATCATTGCAATTCCCCAAGTCATATCAACAATATTCCATACAATATTTTGACCTAATTTAGAAACATCTGCCACAACTCTTGACATTATTGCTCCAACAGCATTTTTGTCATAATAAGTTAAAGATAAATTTTGCAATTTATAAAAAGCTTTTTTTCTTAGTTCAAAAATAATATCATTTTCTATTTTTCCTGCTACCATTATGAAACTATATACTATAAAAACTAGTAAAAATCCCAAAGAAAGATATATCCCAATAAAATATCCAAAATTTTCTAGTGTTTTTTTTAGTATAAAATTATCAATTGCATATTGAGTCATCATTGGCATGACAACATCAATGATTCCTAAGGTCAACATACTACATAATACATAGACTAGCCCTTTTTTATATGGCTTTAAATATTTAGCAAACCTTTTCCAAATATCTAAGTCATATGATGTATATAATTTTTTCTCGTCCATTTTTCCTCCATAAATTTTTCAAATTCATTATAATGAATTTTGAATGTTCCAAATCCTTTTATATAAACCTTCTTTATTTTTAAGGATTTCATGATTTCCTTCTTGCGTAATTTCTCCATTTTCAAGAACGATAATTTTATCAGCCTCTTGAATTGATGAAATTCTATGAGAAATTATAATTTTAGTACTTCCATCATTTTTTCCTTTTAAGGCTTTTCTAATTTTGGAATCTGTTTCAGTATCTAAAGCACTTAATGAATCATCAAAAATAAGAATTTTTGAATTTTTCATAATTGTTCTTGCTATAGAAATTCTTTGCTTTTGACCTCCAGAAAGACTCACTCCTTTTTCTCCAACTGTTGTGTCATATCCTTCTTGAAATTCTTTAATAACTTTATGAATATGAGCTAAACTAGCTGCTTCATAAATACTTGATTCATTGTTATCATCAGAAGCTATTCCAATATTTTCTTTTATTGATTTTGCATATAGAAAAGGCTCTTGTAAAATAAGCCCTACATTTTGTCTCAACCACTTTTTATCAATTAATTCCATGTCAACTTTATCAATAAAAATTTTCCCTTTTGTTGGAGTAAATAGATGTGTTAATAAATGAACTAAAGTTGATTTTCCACTTCCAGTTGGACCAAGAATTCCTAGTGTTTCTCCTTGTTTAATATTAAAGTTTATATTTTTCAAAACATAATTATCTTTTTCATATGAAAAACTTACATTATCAAATTCAATATTTCCTTGAATATTATGGATTTTAGCACCTTCTAAATTTTCATCTAAAGGCTCCCTCAATATTTCTTCAATCCTTTCAATAGCAACTAAGGATTTTCCAAAATCTCCAACAACTCTTCCAAATTGTCTAATTGGATATAAAAGCATACCTTGATAAGTTAAAAAAGCTATTAATGTTCCTAAAGATACATCTCCTCTAACTGTCCAATAAATTCCACTAAATAAAATAAGTGCTATTTGCAACATTATCATTCCATCAGATACCGACCAAAATAAAGCAAATAGTTTTAAAAGTTTCATATTTTTAGTTCTCCAATTACTATTTACTACTTCATATTTTTCTATTTCATATTTTTCTTTTGCAAAGGCTTTTACTACTCTAACTCCATTCAAATTTTCTTGTAAAACTGCACTCATTTTACCTTCAGCTTCATCATATTCCTTAAATGTTCTTTTTACATTTTGAAAAAATACTATAGTAAAAATTACTAATAAAGGAAGCAGTATCATTGAAAGCAAAGTAAGCTTGACATTTAGATTTACCATGAAAAATAAAGATAAAATTATAAGAACAAAAACATTTACAAATTCTAACAATTGCTTCCCAAAAAAGTTTCTAACAGTATCAACATCAGAAGTACATCTTTGTATCAAATCTCCTGTTTCAGCATTAGAATAATAAGAATATTTTACATTTTGTAGATGACTAAATAATTTGTCTTTAATATTTTTTGCAATTCCTTCACTTACAATTGCAGATAACTGCCCCTTTAGAAATAAGCTAACTCCACCTATAACTGTAAATATAAGCATAACAACAGCTGCTTTACCTAGATTAAGCCCAATTATTTTATATAAAAACTTATAATTTGTTATTTCCTGTTTTCCAATTATGTTATCTATTGAGTATTTGATAATGACTGGATATATTAGGGATAATAGGCATTCAATTATAATAGCAATAATTGCTCCTATAAATAGGCCTCTAAATCCCTTTAAATTTTTTAATAATGTTTTAACTTTCATTTTTTCCCACCTTTTTTATAAAATAAAAACCCACTTAGGATGTCTAAGTGGGTATCAAATATTTAAACAAAGCAAAAAAAATAGTTTAAATTATAACC
>JAFGUR010000215.1 GCA_016938425.1 Fusobacteriaceae bacterium | reverse complement strand
TATTGAAAGTGACAAAGTATTTGATATTGGGGAAAAAATGGCAGAAATTAATGAAGAAGCCTATATGAATGGGTATAATTGGGAAGTGTTTTTTGATTATTATTTGGGAGAAGAAGCAAAAGATGTGAAAGAAGGTTTAAATCATGATCCAGAAGCAGGATTATACGTAGGATATTATGATTTAACAGAGGTAAACATAAAAAAGGCAGAAAAATTTATGGAAATAATAATTGAATTAATAGAGGATGAAAAAACATTATATGAATATATTGAAAATAATGGAGAGAATATCCCTTGGGACTAGGAAAATAGAGATTAATATATAAAAATTTAAAGAGCTAGGCGAAGACTAGCTCTTTTACTTCTTCATAATAAATATTTTTAGAAACTTCTTTTCCATTTGTTATATAGCATTGTCCAAGAGTCCAGATAGCTCCTCTACATTTTCCAAGTTCAAAGGCACAATGGTTACAGGCAATATCATCTTTTGAACTTTTTATAAATTCTCTAGCTATATATTTTTTATTTCCTAATATTTGTATTTTTTCATTCATAATTACCCCCTTAAACCTTAAATTTAAAATACCATAATTTTTTGAAAAATGGAATGGGTAAAATTAAGGGGATTTTAGCCAGTGGAGAATTTAGTTTTTAAAGTTTATTTAAATAGGGTATACTTAGATATGTTAAATTAGAAAATGATAACATATATATAGATTAATGTGGAAGCCTATAAATAAAGAACTAACTTTTGGAGGCAAGAAATTATGAGTTATAAATTTAATCTTACAAAAAATATTCACATGTACAATCATTTGATAACACGCATTACCGAAGAAGTAGTAGAAATATTACTAGAAAAAGGTGCGAATAAAAATGTAAGAAATTCAGAGGGAAAGAGTCTTCTTGAGATAGTTGATTCAGATGAAATGAAAGAATTCTTGATTGAATTAGGTGTTAAATAGTAAGTTGGAAATAATTTTAAGGATAGAGAAGTCTATCCTTATTTCATTTATACAATTAAAATATTTTTATTGACTAATTCTATTTAAAATGATATTTTATTTGAGATACTTAGTATAAAAAAATTAAATGGAGGGATAAATGAAGAAAATATTATTATTGTTAGTTTTGGTTACAAATTTAGTTTTTGCAAGAACATATGAGGAATTTTATAGTGCATTAGAAAAGGATGATGTGTCATACATTGAAAATCTAATAAAAACGAAAAAATTAGATATGAGTTTAGACAATTTATTATTAGAGTCTACTAGAAGCAATTCAAAAGAAATAATAAAATTATTAATAAAAAAGGGAGCTAATATTGAAGTTAAAGATGATGAAAATTGGACACCTTTGATGTGTGCTGCACACTTTAATTCAAAAGAAGTAGTTGAGCTATTACTAGAAAAAGGAGCTAATATTGAAGCTAAAGATGAAGATGGGACAACAGCTTTAATGTTGGCAGTTAAAAATAATTCTCAAAAAATAGTTAATATGTTATTAAAAAAAGGAGCTAACATCGAAGCTAAAAATTATTATGGACGTACTTCACTAATGATCGCAGCATCGTTTAATTTGAAAGAAGTAGCAGAATTGTTATTAGAAAAAGGAGCTAACATTGAAGCTAAAGATAATGAGGATAAGACTCCATTAATATATGCAGCGAGAAGTAATTCAAAAGAAGTAGCAAAGTTACTACTAGAAAAAGGGGCTAACATTGAGATTAAAGATTTACATGATAGAACAGCTCTAATATATGCAAGTGAAAATAAGACAAAAGAAATAGCGGAACTACTAATAAAAATGGGAGCTAACATTGAAGTTAAAGATAATGATGGAAAAACAGCTTTAATATATGCATCTATTTCAAATAACAAGGAAGTCACAGAGTTGTTACTAAAAAAAGGGGCTAATATTGAAACTAAAGATGATGATGGGGAAACAGCTTTAATGAAT
>JAFGUR010000214.1 GCA_016938425.1 Fusobacteriaceae bacterium | reverse complement strand
TTATAAAAGCTTGATTTGATGTCGTTGAACATGTATTTTATACAGCTAAAACAGGAATAAGTAAAGAACAAGATAAAGAAGAGCTTAAGTTAGAAAAAAGATCAAGAAAGAAATTTGCAAAACTTCTTAAAGCGACAAATCTTCTTGTTTTCCCTTGAGGTTTTTCTGCTGGTGATGAACCTGATGGATCGGCAAAGACAATAGTAAATACCATAAAAACTCCTGAGATAAAAGAATCTTTGCAAAAGTATTTTAATAAAAAGAATAATTTAACCCTTGGTATCTGTAATTGATTTCAAGCGCTTATAAAAATGTGAGTTTTTGATGAAGGAAAAATAAAAGATGAACTCAAGGAAGGAGATGAAACTCTTACATTAAATACAACAACAAAACACCAAACAGAACTTGTAAAATTAAAAGTTGCCTCTATTCTCTCACCTTTTGCAAGAAAGATGGAAGCTTGAGATGAATTTTTACTTCCTATCTCACATGGAGAATGAAATCTTATTATATCAGACAAAAGATATAATAAATATCTAAAAAATGGACAAATTCCACTTCAATACTTAGATGAAGAATGAAGACCTACAAATAAATATAATGGATCATTTAATTGAATAGCTGCTTTAACAAATCAATATGGTAATATAATGTGAATGATGCCTCATGTAGAAAGAAATGGATTAAATGTATTTAAAAATGTGCCTTGAGAAAAACTCATGCCTCTTTTCCAATGAGCTTATGAATCACTTATGTGAATGGAGTATAAAAGAGCTTTAGCTGCTTAGTAAAAAATTAAATTACTTTTTAATTCAGTTTTTATGGAAAATAATATTTCTAAAATATGACTTTTCTGAACTTGAGAAAAAGAGTTTTGAAAAGGAGGAAGTGGAATTCAAAAACTTTTAGAAAAAGTAAAAAGTTGAGATATAAAAGCTCAAGTTGCTGTAATAGTTTCAAATTATAAAAACTGATGAGTAAAACAAAAAGCGATAAATGCATGAATGGAGGGTATATTTCACTATATGTC
>JAFGUR010000213.1 GCA_016938425.1 Fusobacteriaceae bacterium | reverse complement strand
TTTATCAATAAACTAAGCGTAGAGTCATAAAGCGTAATCATAATTTTTTGAAGGTATAATTAATTTTGGTTGCCAAAGTTGTTTAAAATAAACAAATTCTAAAAATACAATTAATATAGTTAATAAAATATTTATGTTAGTTAACAGTTTATTAAAAGGAATGAATTTTATAAAAAAAACAGAAAATTTAAAAATTTTTTGAAAATTTTCATAGAAAATATATAGTGCGTTCAACTGTTTTCATATTTTAATTGTAATTATTTAACTAAAAATGGATTAAAACAGTAAAAAAAGTACAATAAAAAAACAAAATTAAATTGACAACTATAAAAAAATATTGTATAGTCTAGTAAAATCTTTGAAAGATTTTCATGAAAATTATTTTGAAAAGGAGAATTAGTAAAATGAAAAAAAAATTACTATTATTAGCGTCTTTAATATTAACAGCCAATGTTTATTCTCAAGAAATAATTAAAACAGAAGATGGTTTTAGTTTAGGATTTAACAGTTTTATAAATTTAGGAGTTTCTAATGAAACAATAAAAGTAGAAAATTATGAAAATTCAAAAACTTTTTTAAATGAAGACACTGCATTTTTTCAGTTTAATATGGAAAAAAAATGGAAGCAAATAGAGTCTAAAGCTCATTTAAGATATGGAGCAACAGGTTTTGAATATGAAAATGCACGTTTAGGAGGAGATTTATCAATAAAATATAATTTTAATGATAAATTATACGCTCAATTTAATAAATTAGACTTTGGTTATTTGAATGTAATTCGTTCAAATGATTGGAGCGCTGTAAAGGTAGAGGGAAAAAACTTAGGATCAGGAGTACAATTAGAACTTGCACCAGATGGAATGATGATAGACCAAGTTTTAAATAAAGTAGAGGTAGATTATGGAGTAATATTCTTGGGAACAGGGAATATTAAACCAATAGATAAATCAGGAGTAAATCCAGGTGGAGCGATATGGAGTAGTCATATGGCTTATGTAAATAATGTTAATAATCATGACATAAAACCATATGCTTTTAATTTTGGTTATAGTGATGAAAAATTAAAAGTTGATACATCGCTTGTGTATGCAAATAGAAAAGTGACAGGAAATAGTGAAGATATTGATGCCACTAACAAAGGAATAACATTAAAAGGAAATTATAAATTAAATGAAAAATCGAAAATAGGGTTAGGATTTTCATATGGAGAAGGAGACGCTAATAGTTCTAATGATTCTAATGATATAAATTTAAAAGTGGTTTCAACAAATGCATGGTATACAAATAATATTAAAGGTTATGACTTGTTTATAGAATTTGCTCATTCAAATTCAAATATTTCAGAAGATTCTTTTAATACTAGAAATTATGTAGGTAAAGCAGATAAGACTTTAGATGGAGCTTATATAAAAGTATCCAAATTTACTAAATATGGAATACCTGCAATAGAGACAAAAGTAGCTCAATCAGTATTTTCAAAAGTTAATGGAAGTGATTATATTTCAAATCAAAAAAATACATTAGTGGAAATAAAACCAAGTTTTACAGTAATTTCTAAAAAAATGCCGGGATTATTTTATGGGATTTCAGGGACAATAGGAAAATATGATGTTGAAAACTACCAAGGGACTTTAGGAAATGATAAGGATTCCACACAATACAAACTATCAACTAATATAACATATATATATTAATTATTGCATCATCTCACTCAAAGCACCAGAAGTATTTATGTATTTTTGGTGCTAAAAATAGAAAAGGAGAAAAACTATATGGATTATAATGAATTAGCTAAAAAAGTAATATTTAATTTAGGAACAAAAGATAACATAAACGGAGTTACTCATTGTGTTACAAGATTAAGATTTACAGTTAATGATAGAAAAAATATAAATGAGATTGAAATAAAAAAAATTAAAGGAGTAGCAGGTCTTGTTGAATCTGGAGGGCAAATTCAAGTTGTAATAGGGAATAGAGTAGAAGAAGCATATAAAGCTGTATTAGAAGAAATGGAATTAGAAAATAAATCAAGTAATGTTGAAGATAAAATATCACAGAAAAAAATAAATAAAAATAATTCATTATCTAAAGCATTAGACTTCTTTATCAGCTGTTTTACACCAATTATTCCTGCAATAGCTGGTTGTGGAATGATAAAAGTATTGCTAACAATATTATCTAATTACCATTTAGTTTCAAATGAAAGCTCAACATTTAAATTATTATCAATAATGGGGGATTCAGTTTATTATTTTTTACCATTCTTTGTTGCATTTACAGCAGCGAAGAAGTTAAATACAAATATATTTTCTGCAATGGTTTTAGCAGGAATACTACTTCATCCTAATTTTGGTACTTTAGGAGCAAATAATGTTCATTCGGTGTTGCTGTTAGGGTTACCTGTTAAATTAGTAAACTATAGTGCACAAGCTTTGCCTATAATATTAGCCGTTTGGGTTATGTCATATATAGATAGATTTGCTGATAAAGTATCTCCACCAGTAGTAAAAATATTCCTAAAACCAATGATTACTATTTTAATTACAGGGACTTTATTATTAACAGTATTTGGACCATTAGGAGCTATATTAGGAGATATATTTGCGAAGTTTAATCAAATCATGAACCAATGGGGTTGGATTGCAGTTGGAATAAATGCAGCAATATTCCCACTACTTGTATTAACTGGTATGCATAATGCGTTGATTCCTTTAATAATTACAATGTTTATGACGCAAGGATTTGATTCGATATTAATTCCTTCTGGTTTAGCATCAAATATTGCTCAAGCTGGAGCTGCTTTTGCTGTTGCTTTAAAAAGTAAAAATTTGAATACAAAATCTACTGGAATGTCTGCAACAGTTTCTGCTTTATGTGGAATTACAGAACCTGCATTATACGGAATAAATTTAAGATTCAAAAGACCTCTTTATGCTGCAATTATTGGAGCAGGAATAGCAGGGTGTTTTGCAGGAATATTCAAGCTTACTGCTTATAATTTTGTTGGACCAAGTTTACTATCTTTACCAATTTTTATTGGAAAGGGAGGAAATTTAATACTTCCATTATTAACAGCTACAGTTGCTTTTGGAGCAACCTTTGCCATAACTTGGGTATTGGGATTTAAAGAAACTGAATAAAAATTTTGTAGTTCTGTTTCTGACTAGAGAATAAGTATTTATGCAGAAATAAATTTATAGAAAGAGAGAGATTAAGATGAAAGAAAATATATTTAATAAAGATTTTTTATGGGGAGCAGCAACTTCTGCAAATCAAGTAGAAGGAGCTTGGAATGTAGATGGAAAAGGAATTAGTGTTACAGATATACTAGCTTATACTGGAGTTGGAACTTTTAGAATAGAAACTCCAAATATAGATGAAGTGAAACACTACTATCCAAATCATATTGCAGCTGATTTTTATAATAATTATAAAGAAGATATAGCAGCTATGGCTGAAATGGGCTTGAAAGCATATAGAATGTCTATAGCATGGACAAGAATATTTCCAAATGGAGATGATGAAACTCCAAATGAAAAAGGTTTGGAATTTTATGATAAAGTTTTTGATGAATTAAAAAAATACAATATTGAGCCAATTGTAACAATATCTCATTATGAATCTCCAATAGAACTATCTTATAGATATGGTGCTTGGGGAAATAGAAAAATGATAGATTTTTATCTTAGATATTGTGAAATAATTTTTAAACGTTATAAAGATAAAGTGAGATATTGGATAACTTTTAATGAGATAAATTGTTTAACAGTTCCTTTTGGAATAATAACAGCAGGTGGAATAGTTACAGATAAAGAAAATAATACAGAAGAATTAAGATATCAAGCTCTTCATTATCAATTTGTAGCAAGTGCCAAAGCAGTAAAATTAGCGCATTCAATCAACCCAAATAATAAAGTAGGGTGTATGATTGCATATATGACAGCATATCCAAGTACTTGTGCACCAGATGATGTTTTATTGGCACAACAGCATGACCAAATGAAAAATATGTTTTGTCCAGATGTAATGATTAGAGGAGAATATCCAGGGTTTGCAAAAAGATATTTCTTAGATAACAATATTAATATTGTTATGGAAGAGTCTGACTTAGAGATTATTAAAGATGGAGTGGCAGATTTCTATTCTTGTAGTTATTATATGTCAAATTGTGTAGGGCTAGATAATTCGAAGGATAAAACTTCTGGAAATTTAATAGTAGGACTAAAAAATCCTTATTTGAAAGCTTCAGATTGGGGATGGCAAATTGATGAAAAAGGATTACGTTGGGTATTGAACAATGCATATGGTAGATATAGAGTTCCTATAATGATTTTAGAAAATGGTTTAGGAGCAAACGATATTGTTTCAGAAGATGGAAGAATAAGAGATGATTATAGAATAGAGTACCTAAGAAAACATATTGAACAAATTAAAGAAGCTATTTTGGATGGGGTAGAAGTGATAGCTTATACACCTTGGAGCTGTATAGATTTAATTAGTTTATCAACTGGAGAAATGAAAAAGCGTTATGGATTTATCTATGTTGATAGAGATAATAATGGAAATGGTACTTTAAAAAGAATAAAAAAAGACTCTTTCTATTGGTACAAAAAAGTAATTGAAAGTAATGGAAATATTTTAGAAGAAAAAGGAGAATAAAATTATGAAAAAAATAGTGATAATTGTTTTATTATTTACAATTTCTTTATTAAGTTTTAGTGAAGTTAGTCAATCAAAGATACTAAATGTAAATGTTAATAAACTTAAAGTAGATTATATACCTGATTTAGTATATTCACAGCCAGTTTTTATGTTTAGTCAAAATACAAAATTAAAAATGGATATATTAAAGCCTAGTGTTAAGGAGAAACTTCCTGTGGTTGTCTTTATTACAGGAGGAGCTTATTTAGGGTCACCAAAAGAAAATTATCTTCAACAAAGAATGTACCTTGCAGAAGCGGGATATTTAGTAGCAAGTATAGAATATAGAACAGTCCCAACAGTAATGTTTCCTACACCTTTAGAAGATGTAAAAACAGCAGTGAGATACTTAAAAGAAAATGCTGATAGATTTGGAATTGACACGAATAAAATTGCAGTTATGGGAGAATCTGCTGGCGGGCATTTAGCAGCTTTAATGGGGACAACTAATGGAATGAAAGATTTTGATAAAGGAGAATACTTAAATCAAACTAGTGACATTAAAGCTACTATAGATTTATATGGACCATCAGATTTGGCAAAAATAGCAGGAGATTATTCAAAAGAAATACAAGATATACATGATTCGCCTTCATCACCAGAATCTATGTTTGTAAATGGATTCTCTATGTTTACAAAAAGTAAATCAATAATGGAGACGCCAGAAAAAGTAAAGGTAGCAAATCCAATTACTTATATCAGTGCAAAAACTACACCGTTTTTATTAATGCATGGAGATAAAGATTTTATGGTATCTCCAAGTCAAACAGATAATCTATATAAGGCTCTTATTGAAAAAAATATAGTTGCTATAAGATATGTTGTTAAAGGGGCAGGACACGGTGACATATATTGGAATCAAGAAGATGTTTTGAAAGTTATTGTGGAATTTTTAGATAAAACTCTTAAATAGTTTTATGAATAAAATAGAAAAAAATTTAGCAAATTTTGCTAAATTTTTTTTATTTTGTAGACTCTCTAATAATTAGTTCATGGTTTAAGTAAAGCTTTTTACCTGGGTTTAACTCTTGATTTATTAGAAAAACTAAATTTTGAATACACTCTTTACCAAGTTCATAGA
The DNA here is from genome assembly GCA_016938425.1 of Fusobacteriaceae bacterium. Classification (GTDB taxonomy): domain Bacteria; phylum Fusobacteriota; class Fusobacteriia; order Fusobacteriales; family Fusobacteriaceae; genus JAFGUR01. Next base: position 15,209 of record JAFGUR010000213.1, on the reverse strand, counting down.
ATGGTTGTGCAATTGTAGTCAGTTTTGGTCGAATAACTTGGGCAAAAATATTGTCATCAAAGCCCATAACCATAATGTCTTCAGGAATTTTAAAGTTATTTTCATGGAGTTGTTCTACTACAGAAATTGCAATCAAATCCATTTCACAAAAGATAGCATCAACTTTATTAAAAGAATGAACTATATCATCAATAATTTTATTTTTTGAGATAATATCAAAATTCATTCTAAAAATAAGAGATGAATCTATTTCTAAATTATTATCGAATAAAGCTTCTCTATATCCTTTTTCTCTTTCAGAAGAAAAAGAAAATGAAGATTCACTTTTTAAGCCAATGTATGCAATTTTTTTACAATTTTTAGAAATAAGATATGAAGTAGCATCATAAGCAGCTCTTCTATTATCAATGGAAATTAACATACTATTCTTATTGTTTATCGATTCACCACATTGAATGTTAGGGTATTTATCTATTATGGATTTCATTTCTTCACTAAATTCGAATATATTAAAAAAAATAACACCAGAAAAAAATCCACTTTTGACATATTTTAATGAATTGGAATCAGAACATCCGATACCAAGATATTCAATCATAATATCATATCCTAGTTTATTTCCCATATCTCTCATTCCTTCAAGAACAATATCATTAAGAATAGAAGTTACAACTAAAATGGCTTTATTTTTTGATTTGTCTTGAAGCTTATTGTATACAGTTAATTGAAAACCAAGTTCTTCAACAGCTTTAAAAACTCTTGATTTAGCATTTTCTGAAACTAAACTAGTATTATTTAATACTCGAGAGACTGTTGTAATTGAAACTCCTGCTAATTTTGCAACATCATTTATACTAGCCATAAATTATCCTTTCATTAAATATTCTTTATTTTTTAACTTCATTGTAACATTATTTTTGTTATTTTTCTACTCGAATATATTTATGATAAAAATAAAATATTTTAATAATTTTTAAACATTAAATTGACTTTAAAACTATCTTTTGTTAATATAACATTTGAAAAGATAATTTGATTAGGAGGTATTAAAATGAGTAAAGCTTTAAAATTTTTAATAGTAGCAATGTTAATGACAGTTTCAATTTTTGCAAAAGAGCCTTTAAAGACTTATAAAGAGGGACAAAAATTATATGTATGGGCAGTAAATGGGATGAATTTTAGAGAAGAAGGTAAGGCGGATGGGAAAGTTATTTCTTTACTACCATATGGTACAGAGGTAGAAGTTATGGGGCAAAGTACAAAAGATGAATATACTTATACTTTAAAGAGTCCTAATAAATCATATTATGGTGAAGACAGTATTTTACCTAATCCAGTTACACTAAATGGATATTGGCTAAAAGTTAGGGTAGGGGATACAACAGGATATGTATTTGACAAGTTATTATTACAATTTGAACCATATTTAGGAATAATTTCAGATAATAAGCAATATTTTATAAACTATCTTGTAAGAAATTTAAAACTTCAATTAGTTAATGATGAATTGAAAGTTACAAAGGAAACAGAATATGGTGATGACTATTATTATAATTCTTATAAACAACTATATCTTTCAAAAGATTCAAAAAATAAATTAATATTAGATGATTCTGATGGTTATGATATAGATAGTGTTTGGCATAGGGGATCTATAACTATTGGGAACATGAGTTTTCAAGAGGGTTTAATATTTTTTACAGCAATAATGAAGTCATCTGTAAAAGATTATTATTATGATTATAAAGAAGATACAAAATTTGAATACGAGCTTGATGAAGTTTCCAATGGGGCATCATTAAATAAAATTCAAAATGGTGTAAACTTTGAATGGGCTTATTATCCAGATTAATAAAAATATCAGATTTATTCTGATATTTTTTATTGGAAAATAGAGTTAAATAAAAATTAGATAAGAAGTTTTGGCCTGCTTTAAAATATTAGAATTGAGGAGAAATTATGAATAATTTTTTTAACTTTTTATGTATATTAGCAATAATAAGCATTAGTATTTTTGGAAGTGAGTATAAAGAGGGAGATATTTTACATGTATGGAAAGAAGATGGAGCAAAACTGATGAAAGAACCTTCATCAGATGGAAAATTTATAAACCAATTAGCCTATGGAACAAAGGTAGAAGTTATAGAACAAGATTCTAAAAAATCAACATCTATGTTGTTATATTTAGATAAATATAATAATAGCAAAGTAACAAAAGTATCAATACAATTAGATAGTTATTGGTTAAAAATCAAAGTCGGAAATAAAATAGGATATGTTTGTAGAGACTATCTTTTAAAGTATATCCCAATTGAATTAGAATTTAGAAAAGATAAGGAATATTTAATATCATATTTTAGAGAAAATTTTGGGATGGATTTAATAGAAGCAGATTATAAATATTATGAAATTGAAAAAGATTATTTTAAAGATGTTTATAAGTATAAATATGCTTCTTACAAAGATAGAAATGTTTTGGAAGAAAAAGGTGGATTTATATATAAAGTATTACCTCCTGATTATGAGCGCTATGAAATGAGTCAAAAAGATGGGAAAGGAACTAAAAGATTATTAAATATAAAAATAAAAGATATGAGCTTTAATGAAGCGATAACATTTTTTACACTAATATTTAATCAAAAGTCATATGAAGACAATCTTTCGTATGAATATAAAGCAGAAAAAGAATTATCTTATAATATAACTAGTGAAAACAATTTTGATAAGATAACTGTAAGTAATGATGGAGTAATTTTTGAAAAAAGAGTGGATAGTGAATATTTACAAAATTAAAAAAAGGAGAAAATTATGTATAAATTACTGATAATATTAATATTTTTTTCATCATTAGCCTTTGGAAGTGAGTACAAAGAGGGAGATGTTTTGTATGTATGGGTAAGAAATGGTGTTAATTTGAGAGAGACTCCATCGCCAACAGGAAAGGTTATAGAAGTATTAAAATATGGAAGAAAGGTAGAAGTTTTATCTCAAAATGAGAAAGTAAAATTTGATTATGAATATTTACAGCCATTAAAAAAATATGATGGGGAAAAAGAGATAAAACCTCTAACTTTACATGGATATTGGATAAAGATTAAGGTTGGTGATAAAGTTGGATACACTTTAAATAAATTACTTTTAGAATATGAACCATATAATGCTTATAATTTTAGTGATGAAAGTGATTATTTTTCTATTTATTTACAAAAAGTTTTTAAGCTGGAAAAAATTACACTAACAGTAATGGAGTATGATGAGTATGATAAAGAAGAATATGGGATTGATAAACACTATAGTATGGTTTATAGCTCAGATTATTCTAAAAATAAGTATGAAAAAGATACTCTAGATTATTCTTTAACAATAGAAAATATAGATTATGAAGACGCAGTAGTCTTTGCTTCTGTAATAAGAAGACCGATGGATTATATTGACTATTTTTGTAATGAAGAAGGGAAAAGCTTTACATATAGTATAGAAGGTCATCCTAAAAATAGATTAACTGTAGAAAAATTAGGAAAAGGTGCTAAAATTAGCTGGTATTATTGTAGATGGGATTAGAAGGAGAGATTTATGTTTAAATTTTTAAATTTTTTATGTATACTACTAATAATAAGCACCACACTCTTTGGAAAAGGTTACAAAGAAGGAAATACATTATATGTTTGGGCAAGAAATGGTATGAATCTTAGAGAGGAACCTTCGCCAACAGGAAAAGTTATAAGACTTCTACCTATGGGGGCGGAAGTTATAGTAAAAAATCAAGTTACTAAGATATCATATAATTATTCTTTTATCAATAAGAGTAACGAAGGCTATGAAGGAGATGATATAATCTTACATGGTTATTGGTTAAAAGTAGAGGTAGATGGGGTAGAAGGATATGTTTTTAGTAAATTACTTTTGCCAATGAAGGTAGAAAGAAATGAGTATGGAATAATAGATAATATGATTTATTACTTGAAATTAGGGCTAAAATCAAAAAAAACAAATGATAAAAAAGAAGATGAAATAGGGTATACTGAGAATTGTTATTTTTCAGACAAATTTGGTAAAAATAAATCTTATATTTATTTTTCAATAGAAGAAGCAGCAGATTACACTTTACAAAAATATGAGATAAGAAATCTAAATTTTGAAGAATTGGTAGTTTATTTTTTTAATGTTTATAATGGATGGGAGTATCCAAGTGATATATTATTATATAAAGAAGGAGAAAAATTTGAATTTGGAAATGTTTGTTATGGATTTGTTTATATAGATAAGAAAAAAGATTATATGGTTATTAAAATAGAAACAGGGTTTCCATAGGATAAAGATTTGATAAGATATTACTAGAAAAATATTAAAAAAATATTATAAATATAAAAAAATAAGGAGAAGTAAAAAATGAAAAAAGGAACAATAGTTTTATTAAGTATTTTAGGTGTAATTGCCTTATTTGTTATGTCAATGGTGGGTAGTTATAATAATTTAGTAAGTTACAGAGAAAACGTAGAAAGTCAGTTAAGTCAAATAGATAATCAATTGCAAAGAAGAAATGACCTTATTCCTAACTTAGTAAGTACAGTAAAGGGTTATGCAAAACATGAAAAAGAGATTTTTGAAGAAGTATCCAATGCAAGAAGTAGATTATTATCAGCAGGAACTGTTAAAGAGAAATCAGAAGCAGATGGAGAATTAAGCCAAGCATTAGGAAGATTATTAGCAATTTCAGAAAGTTATCCAGAATTAAAAGCTAATGAGAACTTTATAAGATTACAAGATGAACTAGCAGGAACAGAAAATAGAATAGCTGTAGCAAGAAGAGATTATAATGAATCGGCTAAAGGATATAATATAAAAATAGCAAAATTTCCAGCAGTAATATTAGCAAATATGTTTGGTTTTGATAAATATGAATATTTTAAAGCAGAAGAAAAAGTAAAAGAAGTTCCAAAGGTAGAATTTTAGGGGGAAATAATGAAAAAAATATTAAGTTTGATGATATGTCTTTTACTTTCATTAACAATTTATGGAAAAGACTATCCTAACTATAAAGGTTTTATAAATGACTATGCAAATATATTAGATTCTCAAACAGAAAATCAGCTTGAAACTTGGAGTAAAGAGTTACAACAAAAAACAACTGCAGAAATAGGAATCCTTACAGTGGATAGTTTAGATGGGGAAGATATAGAAAGTTATGCAAATAACGTTTTTAGAAAATGGGGTATAGGTAATAAAGAAAAAAATAATGGAATACTTTTTGTAGTATCTAAAGGTGATAGAAAAGTAAGAATTGAAGTAGGATACGGTTTAGAAGGTGTTATAAACGATGGGAAAGCAGGAGATATACTAGATAATTATGTAGTTCCTTATTATAGAGACAATAATTTTGGTGAAGGAACTGTAGAAGGATATAAAGCAATTTATTCAGAGATAGCTAAGGAATATAACATTGAATCAGAGGTATCTCCAAAACAGTTAGCACAAAAACAAACTGAGGAAAAAAGTGGTGGAGGTTCAAATATATTTTTCTTTCTTATAGTTGGAATAATAATAATAATTATGAATATAATTTTTCCGAACAGCAGAGGAGGAAGAGGAGGCGGAAGTTCTTGGGGTGGAGGCTCTTCAGGAGGAAGTAGCTTTGGAGGAGGTTCATCAGGAGGCGGAGGTTCTTCAAGAGGATTTTAAGTTTTTAATGAGAATATTAAGAGGAAGTTTTAGAGAAAACTCCTCTTATTCTTCGGTATATTATTCATGATTTAATATATACAAATTCTTTTACAAATAACTTAAAGTTTTTAATCTTTTAAAAATTCATTAACTACTTTTATAAATTCTTCTATAGTAGGTGAAATCCACTTGTTTTTTCCATAAGCCATGGTAATGTATAAATCATAATTTTCTTCTGGAAATATTGCTTTTAGTTTTTTATCAGTGATCTCTTCTTTAACTGAATAAAAAGGCAAAAAAGATATTCCAAGATTACACATTATATATTTTTTTATTAGTTCAACGCTTTCCGTTTGTAATGAATCTTCATAAGAAATATTATTTTTTAATAAGAATTCTGTAAACATATTTCTATAATAGCAACCTTTTTCTGTGTTTAAAATATGGTATGTCTCACTTTTGTTTAGAGAATTTTCTTTAAATTCAGTGGAAGTTACAATGCACATAGGTTCCTTGTGGTAATAAATAAACTCTAAATTTTCATTTTCAACTACGGTACTTCTGTCTTCGAGCAAAAAACATAAGTCTAATTTACCATTGATTACAGAATTTTTTAGATCTGTGCAAAGTCCAGATTTGATGATTATATTAATTTGAGGGAATCTTTTTCTAAATTCCTTTATAATGGGATAAAGTTTATAAACCATAACAGATTCTGGTGTGCCTATAAAAAGTTTACCATTTGGAATTGTTCTTTCATTTGGAATGTTTTTAATTTTGTCATAAGCTGTTAAAAGGTTTAAACTATTAATGTATACTTCTTTTCCAAATGTTGTTAACGAAATTTTTTTACCGTTTCTTTCAAAAATTTCATTTCCAAATTCTTCTTCCAATGTTTTTATATGAGAAGTTATTGTAGATTGAGCATAATGAAGTTTTTCTGAGGCTTTTGTAAAACTTCCTGTTTCTACAATTGTTTTTAATGTTAAAAATTCTTTTATCTCCATAAATTTTACCCACTTTATTAAATCTTATATCGATTTTTTTGATAAGAAACTTCGTATATTTTAATTTTACAAATAACTTGTATAACTTTATACTGTACAGTATAGTAGTAAAATGAAGTAAAAGCAATTAATAATTATTTATTAAAATATAGGTTATCAGGAGATGAAAACATGGAGAATAAAAAAATAGGAACAACACTTTTGACAGGACTTATAACGGGTTCAATGTTAGGTTCGGGAATTATACTTTTACCGCCTATTGCGTATGAAAAACTTGGAGATTATGCAATGGTTTCGTGGATAATAATAATGGTATTTGGTGGTTTTTTTGCAAAGATATTTATGGATTTAAGTATAAATTTTCCAGAAGCTGGTGGCGTTAATAATGCTGTAGAAAAAGCTTTTGGAGAACATTTTAAGAGATTAACATCATATTTTTTGATATTAGCAGTATTTTGTGGTCCTTCAGCAGTAATGCTTACAGCAGGAGAGCATCTTTCAAATTTGTATAGATCTAATCATAGCAATGAAATATATGCACTTATAATGATTTTAGTATGCGCAGTTATTTTGCTCAAAAATTTGACATCAATTAGTAAAATTACTCTTATTTTATCATTTTTTATAGCAATAATATTAACAGCAGGAGCTATTGGAGTTTTTATAAATGGTATAAAAAATATAAATATTGAGATTTACCCACAAGCAAGAGAGTATGGAAGAACTATTTTGATTTTATTTTGGGCAGTAGTTGGATGGGAAGTTATAGGAAATTATAGTACAGAAGTAAAAAATCCAAAAAAAACAATAAAAAGAGCAGTAATATATAGTTTTTTGATAGTAAATGTAGTTTATTTTTTAGTTGCTTTGTCATTTCAACTTTTAGATGTTGAAAAATACGGATTAAATAGTACCAATAATATTAGTATTATTTTAATACCAACTTTTGGAAAATTGGCAATACCTTTAATGACATCAACAACAGTTGCCTTATGTATAAGTACATATATTTTGTTTGTTGGAAGTGTTGCAAGATTAATGGGAACACTTGGGAATGATGGAGGATTACCTAAAATTTTTTCAAAGGTTTCTAAAAATAATAGTCCTTTTGTAGCGATATGGTTTCTAACAATTGTAAATTCAATAAGCCTAATATTATCTATTTTGGGAATACTAAATATAGAAAAAATAGTTGCTTACGCCAATGTATTTTTTATAATGAATGCATTATTTGGAATTTTAGCTTCAATGAAGCTTTATAAAACTAAAACAAACTTAATAATGACGTGTACATTATCAATAATGCTTGTTAGTTTATTAATATTTTCATCAAAAATAGTTTTATTAGTCCCTTTTGTAATGATTTTATTTACTTATTTAAAAAAAATGAATTATAAGATAAAAATGAGTTAAAATTTTAGGAGAGGAGACACATAATGTCTTTTGAAATAATCTGTATATATTTGTTTGTATTTAGTATTTTTACAAAGATACTATCTAAGATTTATAAAGAAAATCTGACCAATAAAAATATCCTAATGGTATCAATAATTGGAAGTGTAGGAGTAATGGTCATAAATAATCTTGAGGAGTTGATAGATTTGCCTGAGGTCATAAGTTTAATGTTACATTTTTTAAGCTTAACATTTATATACAATAAAGTATGTGAAATAGAGCTAATAAAGTCTCTAAAAATGGCAATGACATTTCTTATTTTTGCAGTAATACTAGCTACTATAGTAGCAATGATAATATCGCTAGGGTTTATTTTTGATTCTTTACCTGAACTAAATCAGATGTTGCAAGATTTTAAATATAGAGAACTGGGCTTTTAAAAAACCCAGTTTTTTATATTTCTTCAAATTTTAAATCGTCTTCAGAAGCACCCCAAAGCTTTTTAATATCATCAATAAATTTTAAATCGTCTTCAATATCTCTTCCACAAGTAGTTAAGTAACCTGATACAATCATAGAATTTGCTCCACACATGAAGGACATTCCCATGAAATCTTTTAATCTTTTTTCTCTACCAGCAGCAATTTTGATTAAAGATGATTTTAAAATTAATCTATAAATAGCAATAGTTTTAAGTATGTCATAAATTTCTTTAGTACCTTGATTTTCATATGGAGTTCCCTTAATTGCACTTAAAACATTTATAGGAACTACATTAGCACCTAAGCTTTTTAAAGTATATGCCATTTCAACTTGTTCTTCATAAGTTTCTCCTAAACCAACAATTCCACCAGTACAAATTTCAAGCCCAGCCTCTTTAGCAGCTCTAAGAGTGTTTAGTCTATCTTGGGAAGTATGAGTTGTAGCAACTCTTTTATCATAAGCACTTGGAGCTGTTTGTAAGTTAGAATTGTAAATGTCTATACCAGCCTCTTTTAGCCCTTTTGCAGTAACTTTATCAGTCATTCCCATTGAAGCACAGAGTTTAATATTATGATTTCTTTGTTTTAGTTCCTTTGCAATATCAACAATTCTAGAATAATCACTATCATCTTTAACAAGACCTCTTGTAGCTGTAACTAAGCAAAATGTGTCAGCTCCATTAACTTTAATAGCTCTATCAAATTCTTCAACAATTTTAGCTTTATCTTTAAGAGTGTAGGTATCAATATTTGTTGCATAGTGAATTGATTGTGCACAAAATTTACAATCTTCTAGACATTCTCCAGCCTTTGCATTTGTTAAAGTTGTGATGTTTAATCTATTTCCACAATATTTTTCTCTAACTTCATTTGCTACAGTAAAAAGTTCCATAAGTTTTGAACCTTTTAAATTAAAAAGCTCAAGAGCTTCGGCTTCTGTAGGTACTTCATCAATAAATTTTCTTAAATCCATAACCCTTCCTTTCTTTACCTCTGTGATAAACTATTTTACCAAATTTTTAATATATTGTAAATACAGCTATTTATTGTATATTCTTAATAAATATAGTATATTAAAATTAAGTAAATTAAATAGGGTGATGAAATTTGGAAAAGATTACTATCATAGATGTAGCAAAAAAAGCGGGAGTAGGGAAATCCACAGTATCCAGAGTTTTAAATAATGATGAAAATGTTAAAGAAGAAACGAAAATAAAAGTTTTAGAAGTTATAAAAGAGCTAAACTATACTCCTTCAACTAATGCTAGAGGAATGAGAACTTCAAGTACAAGGGTTATAGGAATTGTAGCAAGTCGTTTAGATTCTCCTTCAGAAATAAGAGCAATTAGAGGGATGTTAGAAGTTATATATGGAAAAGGTTATGATGTTGTTTTAGTAGAAAGTTTATTTGATGATGAAAAAACAAAAGAACATATTGGAATGCTTATAAATAAAAAGGTAGAAGGAATTATTATTTTTGCAAAAAGTGGAATGAAGTATGATTATTTAAAAAGTTTGAAAATGCCAATAATTATGATGGCTCAAGAGGTAGAAGGCTTTACCTCTATAGTCTATGATGATTATGGTGCTATAGAAAAGATAATGGATTACTTTTATAAAAAAAATAAACGAAAAATAGCTTATATTGGAGTAGATTTAAGTGACGAAACAACAGGGAAAAAGCGTTATGAAGCTTATAAGAATTTTGTGGAGAAAAATAATATGAAGAATATTAGCGTGTTTTCTGATTTTTCTTATAAAACGGCCTATGAAAAAGCCAAAGAAATATTAGAAAATAAGGTAGAAGTAATAGTTTGTGCAACAGATAATATATCATTAGGAATAAGAAAGTATTTATCAGATAAAAATATAGAAAATATTGAAGTTTCAGGAGTAGGGAATAATGAATTAATAGAATTTATATATAAAAATTATGTGAGTGTTAATTTGTCATTTAAACAAGCAGGAATTAAGGCAGGAGAACTTATATTTGATATTATAGATGATAAAGAGTGCGAAAATCTAATAACTATGGAGTCCCAGTTAATTTTGGGTTAAGATTAATACAGAATGTTTATAAAAATAACAAAAAAATATTGACAATAAAAAATAAAAAGGGTATAAATGATCATAAATAAATTTTTGGGAATGTTCCCAAAAATTTTTAAAGAATATTGGGAATGTTCCCAAGAAAGGGTGGAAAAATGGCAAGCTATTTAAAATCTGATGTTAAAGAGTTGTTGAATTTGGTTGGAGGAAAAGAAAATATTGCTGGAGTAACTCATTGCGTAACAAGAATGAGATTCGTTTTAAATGACGATAAAAAGGCAAATGTAGAAAAAATTGCAGAACTTAGTTCAGTAAAGGGAACTTTTACAAATGCAGGTCAATTTCAAGTGATAATCGGAGCAGGAGTAGGAGAATTTTACAAAGAATTTATTTTAGAAGCTGGGTTATCAGAAATGAATAAAGAAGAAGCAAAAGTTGCAGCTAGAAAAAATATGAATATTTTTGAAAGAGCAATATCACATTTGGCAGAAATTTTTGTTCCTTTGTTACCAGCAATCATTGTTGGAGGTTTAATTTTAGGATTTAGAAACATAATTGGTGACATAAAAATTCTAGATGGTGGAACTAAAACTTTGGTAGAAGTTAGTCCTTTTTGGGCAGGAGCTCATTCTTTTTTATGGTTATTAGGAGAAGCTATATTTCATTTTTTACCTGTAGGAGTAACTTGGTCAGTTGTAAAAAAAATGGGTGGAACACCAATTTTAGGAATAGTTTTAGGAATAACACTAGTTTCACCACAACTTATGAATGCTTATGCAATTGGACAAAAAGCTCCAGAAGTATGGGATTTTGGAAGTTTTGCTATTCAAAAAGTTGGATATCAAGCCCAAGTAATACCAGCAATGTTAGCAGGAATGTGCTTAGCTTTCATTGAAAATAAAGTAAAGAAAATGGTTCCTGATTACTTAAACTTAGTAGTAGTTCCTTTTGTGGCTTTATTGTTAACTGTTATTTTAGCTCATACATTAATAGGGCCAATAGGAAGAACAATTGGTGATGGAGTAGCTGTTATAGCAAAATTTGCATTAACAGGACCTTTTGCAATGATAGGTTCAGCTTTGTTTGGATTTTTATATGCTCCATTAGTAATAACAGGAGTTCATCATACAACAAATGCTGTTGATTTACAATTAGTTCAAAGTATGGGTGGTACAATGTTATGGCCATTAATTGCACTTTCAAATATAGCTCAAGGTTCAGCAGTTTTAGGAATTGTTCTTGCAAATAAAAAGAACAAACAAGAGAGAGAAGTGTCTGTTCCAGCAGTAATATCAGCATATTTAGGAGTAACAGAACCAGCAATGTATGGAATAAACTTGAAATATAAATATCCAATGTTAGCAGCAATGATAGGTTCAGCTTGTGCAGCAATAGTTGCAGGAGCCTTTGGTGTTATGTCCAATGGAATAGGAGTAGGAGGATTACCGGGGATTTTATCAATAAAACCTCAATACTGGGCAATTTATGCAGTTTGTATGCTAATAGCAATTATAGTACCAGTTGTTATTACAATGTTAATTTATAAAAAGAAAAATGTTAATAGGGCTTACTGAAAAATACAAAATAATTGATTTTAAAAGATTTTAACTCTATTTTTAATAAAAAAATGCAGAGCTTTTGACAAAAAATCTTAAAAATCAAGCATTTAAACCTTGGACTGCGTGTCCAAACCTCGTAAACGTGGGACGTTTTTTGCGACTGTAGGGAGCTTATCCTTTAGGAAACCCCTTATATTTTAAAATTAAAAATAAATTCTTTATTTTACAAGGTGTCCAGCAACCGTTGCTGGTCGGGTTTGGGCAGAAGCCCAAGATTTTAAAAATCCCTTCTAATTCAGTAGAACCTAATTAGAGGTTGGAAAATTGAGATTATATTAAGGAGTTTAAAATATGAAAAATATAGGAGAATATGTAATTTATCAGATTTATCCTAAAAGTTTTAAAGATACAACAGGAAGTGGTCAAGGAGATTTGAGGGGGATAATAAATAGTTTAGACTATTTAGAGGAGTTAGGAATAGATTTTATATGGCTAACTCCAATTTATCCTTCTCCACAAAATGATAATGGATATGATGTTGCAGATTACTGTAATATAAATAAAGATTTTGGAACAATGAAAGATTTTGAGAAACTGGTAGAAGAAGGCAAGAAAAGAAACATTTATATAATGCTAGATATGGTATTTAATCATACTTCCACAGAGCATAAATGGTTTAAGGAAGCTTTAAAAGGAAATGAGAAGTATATGAACTACTATATTTTTAAAGAAGGGAAAAACGGGAAAGAACCAACTAACTGGGTTTCAAAATTTGGTGGAAACACTTGGGAATATGTACCTAACTTAGATAAATATTATCTTCATCTTTTTGATAAAACTCAAGCTGATTTAAATTGGGAAAACGAAGAATTAAGAGAAGAAATTTACAAAATATGTAATTTTTGGCTTGAAAAAGGTGTAAAAGGTTTTAGATTAGATGTTATAAACCTTATAAGTAAACCAGAAATATTTGAAGATGATTATGAAGGTGATGGTAGAAGATTTTATACAGATGGGACAAAAATTCATGAGTATTTGAAGGAATTAAATAAAAATACTTTTGGCAAATATAGTGATGTTATAACAGTTGGAGAAATGAGTAGTACAAGTGTTGAAAATTGTATACTTTATAGTAATAAAGAAGAAAAAGAATTAGATATGACATTCAATTTCCATCATTTGAAAGTTGATTATAAGGATGGAAATAAATGGTCTAATATTGAATTTGATTTTGAAAAGTTAAAAAATCTATTTTCTGAATGGCAAATCAAAATGAATGAAGGTGGAGGGTGGAATGCATTATTTTGGTGTAATCATGACCAGCCAAGAGCAATAAGTCGTTTTGGTAATGATAATATTTATCATAGAGAAAGTGGGAAAATGCTTGCAACAGCACTTCATATGCTAAAAGGAACTCCTTATATTTATCAAGGAGAAGAAATTGGAATGACAAATGCTTATTTTGATAAAATTGATGATTATAGAGATGTAGAGTCATTAAATTATTTTGATATTTTAAAAAAAGACAATGAAGAAAAAGACATATTAGAAGTTTTGCAAAAAAAATCAAGAGATAATAGTAGAACTCCTATGCAATGGAATTCAGATATAAACGGAGGGTTTTCTAAAGAGGAACCATGGATAAATTTGAACAAAAATTATAAAGAAATCAATGTATATAATGCTTTAAAAGACGAGGACTCTATATTTTATCATTATAAAGAACTTATAAAAATTAGAAAGAAATATGATGTAGTTAAATTTGGTGATTATGAAGAAATCAAAACCAATACAAAAGGTTTATATGTATATAAAAGAAAATACAAACAAGAAGAATTACTTGTAGTATGTAATTTTTATGATAAAGAAGAAGACTATTTTGTATCAGATAATTATATACTTCTAAATAGTAATTATAAAGAAACCTCAAATTATATAAGACCTTATGAAGCAAGAATTTATTTAAGTAAGTAAAGTAAAAGTTTTTGAATTATTTAATTAGGGTCTGATGAATTAGAAGTAGTTTTTAAAACCTTGGGCTTCTGCCCAACTATAGCTTACGCTCCGCATAAGATAATCTAACTCCTGAAAGGAGTAAAATTATCTAAACCCGACCAGCAAGGGTTGCTAGACACCTTATAATTCAATATAAATATTTCCTATTATAATTTATAAGGGATTTCCTAAAGGATAAGCTCCTTATGGTCGCAAAAAACGTCCTACGTTTACGCGGTTTTTTGGAAGAAATTTTAGAGTAATCTTATGCAGAGCAAGCGGAGTCCAAGGTTTGGATGTTTGATTTTTAAGATTTTTGTCAAAAACTCTGCATTTTTTTACTAAAAATAGAGTTAAAATCTTTTAAAATCAGTGATTTTGTATTTTTCAGTAAGCCCTAATTAAGTTGTTATGATAAGCAAAGGGATAAGAAAATTAACTATCTCTTTGCTTTCAAAAAAACTTAGGAAATATCAAGAAGCCTTGAAAAACCTATTTTTATTGGATTAATTTTATTAGAATCTAAAAAAAGTATAAAAAAATGTTGACGAATGATGGTATTTATGATAATATTTAACTCGCCGAACAAATAAGGTCCTATAGCTCAGTTGGGAGAGCACCTGCCTTACAAGCAGGGGGTCACAGGTTCAAGTCCTGTTGGGACCACCATATAAAAATGGGGGTGTAGCTCAGTTTGGTTAGAGCGCCTGCCTGTCACGCAGGAGGTCGCGAGTTCGAGCCTCGTCACTCCCGCCATTTGAAATTTTATATTAAGGCGACGTCGCCAAGCGGTAAGGCCGAGGTCTGCAAAATCTCTATCACCAGTTCGATTCTGGTCGTCGCCTCCATAAGAAATTTAACAGGATTTATCCTGTTTTTTTATATTTATAGCAATTTTTATTATTTAAAGAATTTATTTTAGTTATGAAAAATCAAATGCATTTTATATGAACTAAGGATAAATTAAGTTTTATTAGAATTAAAAATCTGAACAAATTATAATTAAATCTAATATAGTTATATAAAGTGTAGAAAAAAATTGACATTTATTTAAAGATGTT
>JAFGUR010000020.1 GCA_016938425.1 Fusobacteriaceae bacterium | reverse complement strand
TTTTCTTTAAATAGCTCTATCTCATTAGTATCAAAATCTTTGCATTGAGAATGTATTTCATCAAGTGTTGTTAGCATTCCTTTAATTGTTGGGTCTTTTAGCCAATATAAAAAGAACCATGGGCTATCTTTTACAGATTCTGTAAAAGTCTTTCTTTTAAAAATCTCTAAATCATTTTTAATGATCTCTTCACAGAATTGCTTTGTGCTAGGTCTTATTAAATAGGTAAATTTTAATAATTTTTTAAGACTATCTTCATCTCCAAGTTTTATAAAAATATATAAGTGAAATAGAAAAAGTGTTGTTAATCTCTGTTGTCCATCAAGTGGTATAAAAGTAGTATTAGTTAATGTTTTTTCTTCACCATTTAAATCATAGGAGAAATCTAAATCCAGGCTTTCTGTATACCCTTTAACAGCAGTAAGCATCATTTCTATTGCTTTTTTATTTTCCTGCAGCTTTTTCAGATCTTTAATCCCTTTTATCTTTCCATAAATGAAATTTAAATGAAGAGGTTCATTCTTTTGTAAAGCCTCAATAATACTTCTAATAAAGGACGTTCTTATTGATGTCGATTTCTTTGAATCTCTTCCTTGTGCATAGTCCCTTTGTATTACAGGTATTTCGATTTTATGATCTGTAATTAACTCCCAGAATGTTATATTATCCATTATTAGCCCCACTCGTAGGTAAATATTTTTTTAAACTACTTTTTATGTGATTATAATAGTCCTCTCTATCTTGCCATCCCCATATTTCCATCTGCTTGATTTCTGATGTTGTATATTTTAGGAATACATTTTTAGTTCCAATTGGAATAAAAGGTTTTTCCTTTTCTTCACTTCTCCATGACAACTTATCAATATTAATTAGTTTCTCTCTCTTTGACTTAAAAGGATCATTATTAAATGAGCTATTTGTCTCCTTATCCAGCAATGCCATATTAGAGATTCCATGCATATTAAAGAAATCTGATAACTCACTATCTACTCCATTAACTAATTGTTTTATTTCATCTGAAATATCATCAATATCATTTAAAGATTCTATAGAACTAACAATGTCATTAAATTTATTTTCAGGGAATTTATTAGAATCATCAGTAGTTGGAAATGATTCTTTTAATAATTT
>JAFGUR010000212.1 GCA_016938425.1 Fusobacteriaceae bacterium | reverse complement strand
AGTATTTGAGCATTTTATAAACCCCTCAAAAGATATAGAATTAATCGTATCTTTTATGAAAAAAGGTGCCTATTTGGCAGTTATGACTCAGTATCATCCGAAGGATGATGAAAAATTTGCAAAGTGGTGGTATAACAGAGAACCTAGCCATATATCATTTTATACAGCCTGAATTGTCAAATTAAATCAGAAATTTTTTCATGTGTGATATATTAGGCTACAGATAACATTTTTCGTTGACCTGTAGCCATTTCTAATATTTCTTCTGGACTGAAATATTTTAATGACTTCCTAGGAATACTATTCCATTTATTACAAATTTTATTTAATTCCTTCTGGCTATACTTTGATAAATCTGTTGATTTTGGCAAATCTTTTCTCACTATTCCATTTGAGTTTTCGTTCAATCCTCGTTGCCCTGGTGAACCTGCGTCGCTAAAGTAGATTTCACATCTTTTTAATGATTCTATTTCTTGCCATTTTGAAAATTCTTTACCTCTGTCAAATACTATTGTTTTTATTCCTTTATATGGAACGCTTGTTAACCAAGTTTTTATTGCGTTTAAAACATCTTCACTTTTTCGGCTTGCTTTTAATAATACTATGTATTTTGACTGTCTTTCAACTAATGTAACTATTGCTGATTTTCTTTTTTTGCCAACTATTGTATCTCCTTCAAAATGACCAAATTCAATGCTGGGATTTGCTTTTGGATATTTTTCATCTCTTTCATGAATTGTCTTACAGTCATTAATCTTTCCTCTTGTTTCTTTTTGATAATTCTTTTTTCGTTTTCCATTTCGTCTTAATTTAGTTTCGTCGAACAAGCCATCTTTAACCATTCTGTATAGAGTTTTTGTAGAACATCTTTCATCTGATTCGACTAATTTATCTCGCCCACAAATAGCATCAACAGACCAATCTTTAGCTAAAAGTTCATTAATTTCAATGCATTTTTCTTTAGATAAAATTAGCTTTTTTCTTCCACATTTAGATTTGTTCTCTTTGTAATTATTAAATATCTGAAGGACAGTGAATCCTTTCTTAAATAAATTGAAATAGTAGTAGGCTTTATCTTTAACAATATTCATTAAATTAGAACATTGATAAGCATTAATACCTTTTAAAAAATAAATATGTATATTTGTAAGTTCATTTATGGTAATATGTTTTTGTAGCATGAGTGATATCTCCTTTGTGAGTTTTGTTGTGGTGACAAATTATATCGCACATGCTATTTTTTTGTTAATTTTTTTCTGATTTAATTATATCATTCAGGAATCTAAATAGCATTCTTCTCCTATACATTCGCTAAGCTGAGTATTTAGTGCCTCTACCGAAATTTTTATTTCCCAAGCAGAAAGAGCTAAAGAAATCATTAGTAATATTAATGCAAAAGCAAAAAAAATTTCACCAATAAAGTTTCTTTGAAAAAATAAAAGAAACATAGAAAAAACACAGAAAAACAAAGATAATATCGCAAAAAACTGCATATTCTTAATAATATTAACCCTTTTTTTTAAGTTATCTATCTGATTCTTTACAACTTCTGTTCTTTTCCCCTCTTCCTTGGCCCTAGAATGCAATCCTCTTATAACAGAAGAAATTGCAATAAATCTGTTGGTATAGGCAAGTAAAAGTAATGAAATCGTAGAAAAAACAACTGCTGGCGTCGTTATCGTTAACATTTTATCTCCTTTCTATATTTTTACTCCATAAAGGACAATATCTTTCAAAGCAAAAAACAAACTTAATAAAAATGATAAAATAGACATCGCAAA
This sequence comes from Fusobacteriaceae bacterium, assembly GCA_016938425.1. Taxonomy (GTDB): domain Bacteria; phylum Fusobacteriota; class Fusobacteriia; order Fusobacteriales; family Fusobacteriaceae; genus JAFGUR01. The sequence goes on along the minus strand of JAFGUR010000212.1, from coordinate 54 downwards.
AATATATTTACCAATAATATGTATATTAATTAAAATAAAAAATATTGATAAAGT
>JAFGUR010000211.1 GCA_016938425.1 Fusobacteriaceae bacterium | reverse complement strand
TTTAGATACGCTTAATTTCTGAAAGAAATTTTAGGGTAATCTTATGCAGAGCAAGTGTAGTCCAAGGTTTGAATGTTTGATTTTTAAAGTTTTTTGTTAAAAACTGTTCATTTTTCTATTAAAAATAAAGTTGAAAACTTTTAAAATCAGTAGTTTTGTATTTTTCATCAAACCCTAAATAAAACTTACTGAATTAAAAAAATTTCCAATTGCTAATTTTGAACAACAATTTCAAATATCTCTTCCCATTTTCCAAAACCCGATTCAATATTTATATGACCTGCCGTAGAAGGTAGTTCTTTGTATTCTAGCTCCAAAGATTTTACAAAAATTTCTTTTGCAGTTTCAGGACAATATTTATCTCCCCTACTGGCAATCAACAAATTATTTTTACAGCTTTTTCTTAAAAGTCCCTTATTTAAAGGAAAATTTGAGAATTCTTCGGTATAAATATGATTTCTTAGAAAATCGTTGGAAGGTGGAGCAACCAAAATAGTTTTTAAAACTTTGGTATTTCTGTATTTCTCCAAATAATAAAGCCATAAAATTACCCCCATAGAGTGTGCTATAATAACCGTATTTGAGTGAATGTGTTCTTCTAATTTATTTAATTCGTTTAACCAAACATTGAGTCTTGGGTAACTATTCTCAGAAAACTGAGGGAAATATACTCTATAGTTCTTCGTATTCAATTCTCTGTATAAAAAATCCTGCCAATGACCCACAGGCGAACCGTTTAATCCATGTATTATTACAAATTCTTTTCTTTCCATAAAACCACCTTTTTCTTACTTTTCCTATAAATTTAATAGGATAATATCATTTTTTTACTAAATCTGTCAAGTATTTACAGATTTAATTTAGTCTTCCCCAAAATTTAAGTTGGGTTTTTTAATAGGGTGGGACGCTTAACCCCTTGAAATGAAATCTAATTTTAACTCCAACAAAATTATTGGGTCCAGCATCATGCTGGTTCGGTGAAGCTTTTGCGACTGCAAGGAGCTTTTTTGACCGAAGAGAATAATCCTTTAGGAATCCCTGTGGGAGAATAAGCTTCGATTTTATGTTTTGCTGTCTTTCTTAAACGAACAAAATACTCTATTATGCAAAGGTCTTGATTTTTAATTGTGACACAGTCTATCTACCAAACCTATAAAAACTCAAAGGGATTCTGCCTTCAAAACTTGTTGGCAGAATCCCTTAAAAGATTTTTTTTTTATTTTATTGTTAGTTAGACAGTAACTTAAAAACAAGACTTTTAAACACCCATGGCAAAAAGCCTTGTATTTAAGGCAATTAATAGGCCTGAGCAGTTGCTTTATTTTTATAACAAATCAAATTAGAACGTATACATAAGTCCCAAACCAATATTCATAACAACTTTATTTGCAACTAAAGGACTCTGAGAAATTTCATTAGAAAGTATCTCTAGGGAACTTATAGACCTAAAGCTTATATTTTCCCCCAATCCGTAAACCAAGTCCAAATGTACCCCAAATTTACTTCCGGATGCATTCAAATATGAAGATTTTCCATAACTGTTTGCAGGAACTCCATAAAAATAATTTACATATTTCTTATCCAAAAAAGTATAGCTTACTGCAGGTATTATTTGTAAATCTGGGGTAAGATTAATATATCGTTCCCCGTAAACTTTAATTTTAGCACCTCCACTATTCATAAAGTTTTTAGAAATTTCGGTAGTCAAAGAAAAATCAGGATTGGAGTCAGGTATGAACTTTGCCGACAACCCCAGATAAAGCTCCGAATCTTTAGTTTCTACAAAATTATTATAAGGAGATCCCAATTCTTTTGAACTTACTTCCGATAATTGGTATTCTGCGGTGGCAGACAATAAAAATTGACTGTCAGAATAAAAATTATATGCTCCAAAATAACCGGGAACAGTATCAAGAGTTACGGGTTTAATATAAAAATCTTTGTATTTTGCTTCTACCAAGGGATAAATTGAAAAATCGGATTCTGCTCCGTAATAAGGTTTTCTAAGTATGGTCATAAGTAACCCTACAGAAATTTTATTTTCTGTACCCCTTTCAAATTGAATATTTCTGTTGCTTGTATCAAACTCGTCTAATTTTAATCCTTTGTCTTCCGGTTCAAAATTATTATTTACAGCTACTTCCGGAGTAAAAATCAAATCATTTGATAAAGTGATATTTTCTACAGCACCAAACGTAAGAAAATTATATGTAAGAAAAAACAAACTTGCTAACTTTATACTTTTCATGAAACCCCCCAATTCTAGCTCATTACATAATTCCAATAATTTCAATTTATCGGCATTTTTGATGCCTGTAGAAAGGAATTAATATAAAATAAACCTAACCACAAAATTTATACGGAATATGATTTCTAATAGAATTATATCTAAAATAACAAAAAAAATCAATTTTTAAATAACATATTACAAAAAAATCAATCTTCTTTTTTGTAAATATTTCGTAGCTACTCACCCATATAAAAGTTTTAAATATCAATAGTTTATACGCACCTTTGACGCGTAAAGAGAGGGGGGTACGGGACATCGCCGTACTTCCTTCATTTATTCGGTCAGCTCGTATAAAAGCTTAATAACTATAGTTTTTTTAATGGCTTAAAAGCTATTTTATTTTAACATTTATTTTTTTGGCCAGACAACAGGCAATATTTTTTGAGTAATAAGCCGCTTCATTAATAAATAAAGCACAATAACCCTCATCACCCTTATACTCAATATTGGTATCAATCTGTGTTTTGAAAATTCTGTCTCCTTTGCATAAAGGCATAAAATCTTTTCCTTGAAATTCGTCGTGTATATATCCAAACCTCTCTCCATTTTCATCCATAGGATAATAAAGATATTCTTTTCCCTCAAATAATAAAATTTCTTCTTTTAAATTTGGCAACATATTCTTATTATATTTTTCGGCAAAGTCTAAAATATCCTCTACAAGCACTAAAGTATCCTCAATGATTTTACAATCCAAAACATTATTGGCAACCGGCCCCATCTCTATTGCAAATCCAAAAGGACTAATAGTATTAAGAAAAGCAAGTTCCTCATTTTCCTCCCAATAAAAAACATTCAAGTCATCATGTAAATTTTGTAAAAAAGAAATAAGCTTTAAATTAAAATTATTTAATTTTGTCAGCACTATACTTTTTCCCATATTTGCCGTACTGGTATGTAAATCTATAATAAGATTATTATCTCCGGAAAATTTGTCATATATTTCTTTGGCGATTCTTTCTTCGTGAAGATAGCCACCTTTTTCCAAGACATCTTTCGTAAAACTTCTATTCAAGTCTTTATCTACAAATCTTTTTCCTAATTCATAAGCTTTCCTGTTTGCAAAATGTGCATATAAATTTAAATTTTTCCCAAAATAATTTCTTTTTTCCAATAATTTCAGCACTTCTACCCCTGTCATTTCATTTCCATGAGTTCCGCCGAACACTACCATATTTTCAATTTTATGCATAATATCCTCCGACTTTTTTCATATATTATACCCCCAAATAACTATCATGTAAACCAATTATTTATTGCGAAAGGACTATTTCCGTGTTAAACTCTACATGGAGGTTTTAATATGAAAATTTTAATAACAATTTATTTTATGCTAGTTTCTTTAACTTTTTCAATGGGGGCCGAATTTACCGAAAATTTTGAAAATAATGACAATGATTGGTATATTAACAAGACAGATAAAGAAGAGATTTCTATAGAAAAAGGTAATTATATTATAAAAAATTTGGATACGGAAATGGGTCTTTCGCTTACTTTATCCGAAAATATAAGTGACTTTTATGCGGAAGAATATATTTGGAGAATAAGTGGTAAAGAGAATTCAATATATGGATTATATATCGAACTTGATACTTCCGATAGATTCTATTTTGTATTTAGCAACCACAAAATAGCCTCTCTCTACGAAAAAGACGGTGAATTAGGTATTTTAGATGATTTTGAAACATTTCCTTTTCTTTCAAATGACTACAACAGCATAATTTTGTTAAAGGAATCGCAAAGTTTTACTTTTTTAATTAACCAAATCCCTACGGATAAGGTTTGGACGATTTCCAATGGTCAAATAAAAAAAATAGGTGTCTATGTTGGAGATTCTCTGAATCTCTATATTGATAAATTTAGTATTTTTAAATTATAAGGAGGATTTATGAAAAAGGTTTTTTTAATGTTATTTTTAGTTACTCTAACTTGTTTTGGAGCAGAGAAGAAGTATTATCATTTTGAAGGTTTGTTGGGAAACACAGCTATTGCCATGGATATTAATTTGATTGACGGCTCTTATCGTGCTTCGTATAGTTATAACAAATATGGTGAAAATATCGAATTAGGAGGAGACGTTCAGAAAGATAAAAACAAAATAAATTTAAGTGCTTATAATAGTGATGAAGTTTTTGAAGGAACCATTGTAAATAATAAATTTGAAGGGCTATGGAAAAGCGGGAATAAAAGTTTAAAATTCTCTTTATCCGAAGACAAAAACAGCCTGACTTTGGATGAAATAAAAAATCTTAATATGAGTCCTCTTTATTTAAGTACCAAAAATGATAATTATACGAACATTACTACTATAGTCTACAATAGAAACGGACTAATTGTTGCTGAAGATTATAATTATTATTACTTTGAAGGGGCAGCTCACGGAAATTATGGTGTCAGTTATAGAAATTATCACAAAGAACTTGGTTATTTAATAGATTTTAATGATTTTTTTACAGAGGAGGCCTATGATATTTTACCTTCCATTATAAAAAGAAAAATTGACCAACAAGATATTTATACTTTTGATGATGTCAGCTATATAACCGAAAATGTCTACTTTACGGAAAAAGGTGTTATGTTTGTATTTAATCCTTATGAAATATCATCTTATGCGCAAGGAATAGTTAGTATATATGTTCCTTATGCCGAAATACCAAAAAAAGCCATATTAAACAATGAAATTACTAAAAAAATAATAAAATGGTGAGGCATTAATGTATTATAAAAATTTTTTTGATAAATTTATCGAAACACATAAGGAAACTAGTAATATTTTGTGTATAGATGGTGTTGTCGGTGTAGGAAAAAGCACTTTGGGTGAACTTATTGCAAAGGAATTTGGAATAGAAATGTTTAAAGAACCTATTATGGACAATCCTCTTTTAGACAAATTTTATTATGATAAAAAGCGTTATTCGTTTCCTTTACAAATATTCTTTCTTAACAAAAGATTTCAAATGATAAGAGAAGCTAGCGAATTAAAAAATTGTTTGATGGATAGAAGTATTTATGGAGATATAATCTTTAGCAAAATGCTCTGCCTAGATAATGAAATGTCTGATGATGAATACAAAGTTTATGAAGAATTATTAGAGACTTTATTAAAGCTTGTAAAGAGACCTAAATTAATGATTTATTTAAAATCTTCCGTAGATAATGCTATTAAAAAAATAAAAGAGAGAGGACGCTCTTACGAATTGGACGTTCCTTACTCTTATTGGGAAAGTCTAAATAAGCACTATCAATCATATTTTCAAGATTATAATTTATCGGAAATACTTGTGTTTGACATGGATGTGCTGAATCCAAGGGATAATATAAAAGACAGAGAATTTATATTTGACGAGATAAGAAAAAGGTTAGAGTATTAGAAAAATTAAGGGCCGGAAAAATTCGGCTCTTTAATTTTAATAATCTAAATCGGACTTACTGAAAAATGGGAAACCACTGATTTTAAAAGCTTTCACCTCTATTTTTAATAAAAAAATTCACAGTTTTTAACAAAAAACTTTAAAAATCAATCATTTAAATCTTGGACTGCGCGTCCAAACCTCGCCAACAACGGTTGCTGGACTCCTAACGATTATAAATCCAGGAATAATTCTATTAATTTTACTTGCGTCCAACGTCAGGTTTTTGCGCAATGAAATGAAGCTTTTTTGACCGAAGGGAATTATCCTTTAGGAATCCCTGTGG
>JAFGUR010000210.1 GCA_016938425.1 Fusobacteriaceae bacterium | reverse complement strand
ATTCTGTTAAATTTGGCAGACTTTAATTTTGTTAGAGGAGAAGAATCCTTTGTTAGAGCTATTCTGAGCGAAATTCCATTTTTATGGCATATTTATCCTCAAGATGATGACATTCATTTGAAAAAGTTGAATGCTTTTATAGAAAATTTCAACAAATATTCAAAAAATAAAAACGATAACAATATTTACAATTTATTTACAAAATTTAATGAAAAACTAGATTTTTTTGATGATTTCTTAAAAATAAAAAAAAGCGACAATGATATTTTTAGAGAGTATAAAAATTATATTGTTAAAAATTGTAATTTAGTTGAAAAACTACTTTATTATATAGATAGTAGAACAAATCAAACTCAGGAGGAAATATAATGAAATTAGCACAAGAATTAAGAGCTGGAACAGTTATTAAAATAGGTTCGGATGTATTAATTGTTCAAAAAGCAGAATACAGCAAATCAGGAAGAAATGCTGCCGTTGTAAAATTAAAATTTAAAAACTTATTAACAGGAGCTTCCACTGAAACTGTATTAAAAGCTTCTGACAAAGTTGAAGACATCAGATTAGAAAAGAAAAAAATGGCGTATAGCTATGCCGATGCCGGTTCATATGCATTTCAGGATCAAGAAACTTGGGATCAAGTTGACTTAACAGAAGATGACTTAGGAGATGCTTTAAGATACTTAGAAGAAAATATGGAGTTAGAAATTGTATTCTACGAAGGTAGAGCCGTAGGTATCGAGTTACCAACTTCTGTTGATAGAGAAGTTGTTTATACAGAACCTGGATTAAGAGGAGATACTACAGGTAGAGCTTTAAAACCTGCTAGATTAGCTACAGGATTTGAAGTAATGGTTCCATTATTTATCAATCAAGGAGAAATTATTAAAATTGATACAAGAACTCATGAATACGTTGAAAGAGTAAGTAAATAGTTGCTTTGGATCCCTTTGGCGGATCCTTTTTTCTTATATAAGAAAAATATTATTTCTAAAGCAAAGTCTTTATCTTTTTGAGAAATATTTTGTATTTTAAAACTTAAAATAAATTCCTTATACTCCAAGGTATCCAACAGCCATTACTGTTCGGATTTAGATGTTATTTAAAAACTACTCAATCACATAAAACTTTATATATCAAAAGTTTATACGCACCTTTGTAGCGACAAAAATTGGGGATTTGCGGGACGGAGCCCGACCAAATGTAAGGATACTCCTCGCGACTCCTCTAAAGTTTTGGTTTTACAATGTTCGTTATGTCTGAGTAGTTACAAATTATATTATATAGAATGTAATCTATAGTTAAACAGCCTCAATGGTTTAAAAAATGTTTTAAATATTCTTTAAATTTTTAAGGTATTGATTCACAAAATACAAAGTATTTGGCTTATCGTATAAATTTTGACTAATTTTATCAAATTTCTCATAAACATCCTTATTTACGTATCTTTTAATTTGATGAATTAATTCGTATAATTCTTCATATTCTAATTCACCATCTTTAAGCTGAACTTCATTATAGGATTTCATAAAGTCTTCAAAAACTTCCAAATCATCACCCCATAAATATGTATTAATACTTCTTACAAATTCCGTTTTAATTGCTTCCATCTCTTTTATTTTAATAGCTTCTTTGTAGAATTTTGCCTTTTTTTCAAGTAGATTTAAAAATACATCATACTTCTTATATATTCTAAAAAGAATTATAAATTCTTTAGTAGTGTCAATGCTTATGTTCTCTGTTAACAAATACAAATGATAAGCTTCTTCTAAATAAGGATTTCTATTTTCAAAAGATTTTTGCTCAATGGTTAAATAGGTTAATTTTATTAATGCCAATATTTTTTCCGAAGTTGTTTTAAGACCCACTATAACCGAATGAGCTTTTTCTATGTAATAATTTTGTTCTTCTTTCCCCTTAAGTTCTTTTGCTATCAAAAAGTAATATTCTATTTTTTTCCCGGTCTCTAAAAATAGCAGTTTCTTTTCCGCCAATTCAAACCTATTCATTTCAATATAAATCCTAATCAAAAATTCCGAAATGAAAAAATTTGTTTTATCATCTAAATTTAACTTTTCGAAAAATAAATCAAATTTTTCAATCGTCCCAATTTCTTTGTAATACTTAAATGCTTCATAAGCTAATAAACCTATATTTTTAACATTACCTATTTTATAAATTATTCTTTGTAAATCATTAAAATCACTCGTTTTTATATAAGCCATTGCAATTTCAAAATTTAATTCTTCCATTTCTAAGTTTTCTAATTCTCTTAAATTATTTTTATCGTTTCTACTTTCATAAAATAATACTAGTTTTTTATAAGTCTCTATAAATTTTTCTTTCCCATACATTT
>JAFGUR010000209.1 GCA_016938425.1 Fusobacteriaceae bacterium | reverse complement strand
GTCCACCAATTTTCTTATTGCTGATAATCTTCTTTCAACTGAAATAGCATTAGGCTCACAAACTTTAGCAAAGGATTCATCAGTAGTAATAATTGTAACTGCAATTACATGATTAGCATTATCTAATTCCCTGTAATAGTCTTCTAAAAGAATTTCAGGATTTTTAGTTTGAATTTCTACAGGATAATCTATTTCATTTAAAATCTTTAAGACATTGTATGTAATTTTATTAGTTTTTTCTATGAATGGAAATGGATCAGCAGTAGCACCTATTTTAAGAGGTATTTTTTCTTTAAATGCAACCTCATGAGATTTAGTATAACAATAATCCTTTTTTAAAGTTCTTTCTACCCATTTTCCAAATTTATCAGATTCATTAGATACTAAATCTGTAAATGTTTTTTCAGTATTTCTTCTACTAAACATAACAAAATCTCTAGCAAAACAATAACTGCAATTATAAGAACAACCTCTATAAGTGTCCATATGAAAAGGAACAGGACAGACTTTAAACTGACTTGTAATACTAGGCATCCAAAATTTAGATTCCATATTCAACTCCTTAATATTAATATATTCAATTCCGTAAGTTTTATCAACATTTAAAATAATTTATTTTCAAGTCTTGGTTCAGAGTTTTCATTTAAAAAACTAAATATCCATGCAATAATATCTACTGTCCACCCATTTCCTAACATTTTATATCTCATCGAATCAGAAACCCCTTCTGAATAATTATCAGGAAACGTCTGTAGGCGTTCACATTCTCTGGGTGTAAGTTTTCTAATATATCCTTCTATTAGAATTCCATGTTGATCTTATGCAGTTAAAGTATAGAATTTTTTTCCATTTGAAAATCTTTGACCGTTTTGTCTTTTTTCAATTCTATCAGGTGATATACAACCCAATAAATATTGTCCCATTTTAGCAGAACCACCTCCTGCTTCACCACAAAGAGTTACTGCTTTATCATGTATATGATATACTCTGTTAGCTTGACTATCTGTTTTGAAATATCCAACTTTACCTTTATCTACTTCTTTATTTAAAATCTTTAAAGTATCATCAAAAGGTACTATATACTTAGTTAGCTCTTCAAACAGCATTGTTCTCTGTTTTCTTTCAATACTATTCCACCAAACCGCACCATTATAACTAGATGTCAAACAATGAGCTTTATCTCCATTGGTAGATGAACATTCAATATCTACATTTTCATGGACAATATCTTTTAGCATTATTTTTTTATCTTCAGGTAATCCTGATATTGATATATTTGTCCAATAGTTTCTTTCTCTATTTTGAGCAGAAACTAAAGCACTGTTAAGGAATATGGGTTTTATACCAATTGTTTCTGAAATTAGATTTTCCCATCTTTTATCCATTCTAACATTTTCTAATAAAAAGAATTTAGGTTTTAATTCTTTATATATTCTCATATACTCCCAAAATAAATAAGACTGACCTTCAAACTCAAAACCCTCTTTTTTTAAGTTTAAATACTGCTCTAAAGTTACTATATTTATATTACATTTAGTTACCATTCCTTTTTGCTTTCCTGCCATAGAAAATGACTGACAAGGGCTTCCCCCAATCAATAAATCTATTTTTGGTAAAGTTTCACATTTTACATCTACAACACTTCCTAATTGAATTGTATCAGGAAAATTTTTCATTGTTATTTTTATTGCAGATTTTTCTATTTCACTAGCAAAATATTTATCTACTTTTATTCCTGCTCTTGATAAAGCTAATTGTCCTGCACTCATACCATCAAATAAAGATAATACATTCATTTACATATCCTCAAGCTTTATTGACTTTCCAAAACCCCAGACTTCATTTCTTCCATAATAATCAGCGGAATCAAATTCTAATTCCATAGGTATTCCATTATTTTCAGGAATATTCTCTTCAAACTTCTCTTTCATAATTTTAATAACTGTTTGAATCTCTGACTTATGAACATAAACAATCATCGAATCATGCACAGATCCAGCAATTCTTGATTTAAGATTTAATTCTTTAATTTTTTTATTTAAGTATACTAAAGTAGAATTAATCAAAGATGCTTCATAGTTCTGAACAGGAGAATTTAAAGAGATATTTTGTAGATTTTTGGTTTCTCTTGAACCTTGTCCTTTATTTAATAATTGAGGTAATCTTCTTATACAACCAAAAGGACTTACAACATAACCATTTTTTTCTGCGAAAGCTATTGATTCATCAATCCAGTTTTTCAATCCTGAATACTGTTCAAAGAATTTTTTTCTGATATCATTTGCAACTGCCCAATACTTACAAAACTTTAAATCAAGATTTCTGCTTTTTGAAATCTCATTACTATAAAGCTGTTTTGGTTTATCTACTATTTTATTTTCTACTAAATACTTTTGAACATCATCTTCTGACCAATTAGGTACTAAAGAAGATTCAGCAAATGATATCCCTGAGGATCCGAACAAAAGTGAAAAATTGCATTGACCCACTAAATACTCTGCTAGATTTCCTCTAATGAATAATTCATGGGAGGGATTTACACTTAAACAGTATACTGGTATTTTATTTTTTGTAGTTTTCCTTGTGATCCTTGTTATAGTTCTCAATTTCAATTTTGATCTCCTTATCATTTTTATTTTTAAAATATTTTAAATCTTTTTCAGTAATCACCTGTATATTTAGTTTATTTAATCTACCAAACTCTGTAAGTGCTTCTATTTTCCTTTCAGTAATAATATAATATTCATTTTCCTTTTCATCAAAATTTTGAATAAATTCGCTTGGTTTTATTTCTACAATTTTTTCAACTTTTGTAAAGGATTCATCCTCATAAATTATAAAATCAGGTACATAATAATGAGTTTTATTATCTTTTGGGTGTATATAAGGTATATAAATTGTATAGTTTTTAGAAACAAATATTTTCTTATCATTACATTCTTTTAAAAATAAATACTCATAAGAAGACTCAAATTCAACATCTCTATATTTTTTAACTAAGGACTTATACCAAGTTTCAAAATAACCTTGATTCCACTTCGAGTTTGGTTTCCTATTTAAAAATGTTCTATTAACAAAGTTTATTGATCTCTCTGCTTTTTCACCATCTGACATGTTGTTCCAAAAATAAATACCTTTGTGTTTTTGAAAAGTATTGTGGTCTATACTCTCTCCTGTAAGTGGAGAAATATAAGGTTTAGTTATCTTGCTTTCTTCAATATGTTTTAATCTAGATTCTGACATTAATTTTTTAGAATCTTCTGTATTCTTACAACCTAAATGAGGCTCATTTTCCCCTGTTTGAGTTTTTCTCCATTGTTTTAATTTCTCTCTAGTTTTTCTTCCTATTTCTTCTCCATATATTTCTTCAATAGTTTTTCCTTTTTTATTATCACTAAACTCTTTAAGTTTTCCTGATTTCTCTATAGCTATGTGCCATCTTCTTTTTTGATCATCGGAGATAACGTGTCCTTGTGCTGAGGTTTTTCCCAATTCTGTTTGCTTGATTATTACATATCTTTTCTTTTCTGATTTACAACTATCACAAGGGCAATTCAACACATCATAACCAAATTCAGATTCAATAACTGTTTGTATTTTTGTAAAAGTAGACTCAAAAGTATTGAAGCAAAAATCACATTTAATATAAAGTTTTTTATTCATATTTAATTTATTCTTTTTAATAAATTCCCTATACTGAATCTTATTATTAAACTCGATGTTAAATTCTTTCATTTTAACACCATACAAGTTATAGTTTTCAACTAAGTCTATTTTTGTAAAATAATTCATTATGCTTGATAATCCTCTATATTAATATAGGTAGGGTATCAAACATAAGTTAGAAATTAATTAGACATTATCTTATCAGTCTCAAGTAAATCTTTTGCATCCACTTTAATTTCTACACCTTCTCGAATTATTATCATTGTGTGATCTTCAGTAACCTCTATTATATCTCCATTATCAAGTTCTATTTCAATAAAAGAATCACAAAGGTCATAATAAGTAGATTCTATTTTTTCATAACCTAATCGAGTCTTTATCTGCAAATCCTTATTGTTATAGGGTGTATGAAAACCAGCATTTACAGGAGGAACAATATCTTCAATATTTACAAAACCTTTATTAGTAAGTATTGCAGTACCTTTAATAAAACATCCTTTTGACTTAAATCTATACTCACTAAAGAGTTGATCTTTTTTTCTTTTTATAAAATCATCTATAGTTAATTTCTTTACTTCAATATTTTTTATTTTCATATTATTCTAACCCTCAATTATTTTTAAAAAATCATCAGTTATTTTAAGATCACTTGCTACAATCTCTATTGTATTAGAGTTTCTTATAATTAATATCTTTTGATCCTCATAAATAGTCATAACACTATCATCTTCAAAAGTTAATTCAATCTTTTGTGGTAGTAAAGAAGAAAACAGACCCATGCTACTCATAGAATGCATGTCACCATTTAATTCAGTAAATACCTTATTCATTTCTTTATCTTTTGACATTGCAGCACCAATTCTGAGCTGGAAACCGGACCCATCTGCTTCTAATATTTCATACTCATCTGAAGGAGGAATAAAGAACTCTCTAATTGTTCTGGCGTAATCACCCTTCTTTAAAACGTTTTGGAGATTTGGATTCCTACTTTTATTTCTTCCACTATCTGCAAGCATTACAGCAAATGTGCTATGTACTTTATCATCAGGATACCTATATTGCCAATAACCAGATTTCTTAATTTCATTACCGATAAATGTATTATAGATAGTATTTAATCCATGCATTTCAATAAGCAAGTCAGCTTCTTTTTTTCCTTGTCTTGACCACTCCCCAAGAGTTTCATCGTTAACCAAATAAATACCTTTTTTAGAAACTCCAAAATCTTCCCATCCTGATTTTTCTAATAACTCACCAATCTTTTCATTCGATGTCCAATTAAAATAAGTTAATCCAAACATTTCATTTAACTCTAAAATAATATCAGCTATCTTACCCTTAATTTCATCTTTAAAATCCCCTGCTTTTCTTACCTTATCCCAATTAATAAGCATCCCTTCATATTCTAATTCCTGAAATGTATTAATAGATGGAACTACAATATCATAATAATATTTGCTTAAATTCCATCTATTACTTGAGAACTTTGCTTTATTGTCAATCTCAATTAATTGTTCTTTCATTTTATTGTAAACCTGAAATGTTACTATTGCATCCATTGTAGCATAATTAGATAGAATACTTTTAGGAACATCTATGTAACTTTTCATATTTTTATATTTTCTTTTATAATCATCTAGTTCCTGTTCATATCCACCATAATTAGTGTAAAGCCACGCATGCGTTTTTAAACTATTTGACCTCATTTCATTTAAAACATGACCGCAACCTAATGTATCAAAATCTACTTTTACATTGCTAATTCCTTGATATCTTAAAAATTTTATATCGAATTTTCCTGATGCGAGAATCTGATACTTATTCTTAAAAAACTCATTCAATAGTCTTTTGTTAATTTTATCCCATTCTAAATAATAGCCGGTTACTTCATCAAAAGCTAGTGTTAAACAACCGATTTTATCTGTCATAAAATTAAAGCCCGATGTTTCTATATCCCAAGCTACTTCTTTTGGTTCTAAATTATTTTTTAGGACTTCATTAGGATCATCAGGAACTATAATTACAGGTTTTTGTATTCTTGTTCTTTTTATTTCTGTATTTAAAACATTATTAAATTGTAATAAAGCAAAATAATTCTTCCATCCATCTTTTCCCCACCAATAATACCAAGAATCAATTGGAAAAATGTTAGACTGTAACTTAGGGGCATAAAAATATTGTTTATTAAAATTAATATCATAAAATGCTTCTACATCTAAATCTGTGTTAAAGGTTATTGCATTTATAGATCTTCCCATTACAATCACCTTTGAATTAACAGGAATATGTTTTGATAAGTCAATTGTGTGCTCTTGATAAAATATACCTACTTGTTTAGCTAATTCTTTTTCAGTAGGTATAAAGTTAAAGGGGTATATGATTTTTAATGAAATGTGTCTGTCTGTCTTTTTATGAATCAAATCTTTTAGTTTTGTTACTTCATATGTTTTTAAATAAACATC
>JAFGUR010000208.1 GCA_016938425.1 Fusobacteriaceae bacterium | reverse complement strand
AGGAACAAAGTTGGCAAGAATAGCAGGTGTTGACGTACCTAGAAACAAAAGAGTAGTAATCTCTTTAACTTATATCTACGGTATTGGAAAAGTAACTTCTGAGAAAATTTTAAATGAAGTGAACATCAGCCATGACGTGAGAGTTAAAGACTTGACTGAAGAAGAATTAAACAAAATCAGAAGTGTAATTGATGGAATCAAAGTTGAAGGAGACTTGAGAAAAGAAGTTAGACTTAATATTAAAAGATTAATGGATATTAGATCATATAGAGGATTAAGACATAAAATGGGATTACCTGTTAGAGGACAAAAATCTAAGACTAATGCTAGAACTAGAAAAGGTCCTAAAAAAACAGTTGCAGGTAAGAAAAAATAAGCTCATTGTTGTAAAATATTATAAGGAGGTCGCTAAAGTTGGCTAAGAAAAAAGTATCAAGTGTTAACAAAAAGAAAAAATTAAAAAATATTCCTACTGGAATGGCACATATACACTCATCTTTCAACAATACAATAGTAGCAATTAGTGATGTTGATGGAAAAGTAATCGCATGGAAATCAGGAGGAACATCTGGTTTCAAAAATACAAAAAAAGGTACTCCATTTGCAGCTCAAATAGCAGCAGAACAATGTGCGCAAATTGCCATTGAAAATGGAATGAAAAAAGTTGAAGTTCAAGTTAAAGGACCTGGATCAGGAAGAGAAGCTTGTATAAGATCTTTACAAGCGGCTGGTTTAGAAGTAACAAAAATTACAGATGTTACTCCAGTTCCACACAATGGATGTAGACCGCCAAAAAGAAGAAGAGTGTAACGCTAATTTTTGAAAAGGGAGGAATAAAAGGAAATGGCAAGAAATAGACAGCCTATCTTAAAAAAATGTAGAGCTTTAGGAATAGACCCTACAGTTTTAGGAGTAAATAAAAAATCAAATAGAGGTCCTAGACCAAATGCAAATACAAAACCAACTGAATATGCAATTCAGTTAAAAGAAAAACAAAAAGCAAAATTCATATATGGAGTTATGGAAAAACAATTCTATAAATTATATGAAGAAGCTACAAGAAAAGATGGAGTAACAGGTGAAAATCTAATCCAATATTTAGAAAGAAGACTAGATAACGTAGTTTATAGATTAGGATTAGTAAAGACTAGAAAACAAGCTAGACAAATTGTTTCTCATGGACATATTCTTGTAAATGGAAAAAGAGTTAATATAGCATCTTATAGAATTAAAGCTGGAGATGTTGTATCTGTAGTGGAAAATTCAAAAAATATTGCAATAATTAAAGAAGCAGTTGAAGAAGGAAGAACGGCGCCATCATGGTTAGAGTTTGAGGCAAGTAAATTTGAAGGAAAAGTTTTACAAAACCCAAATAGAGATGTATTAGACTTTGAATTGAATGAAGCACTTATCGTTGAGTTTTACTCTAGATAATAATATCCTTTTATAAAGGAAGTGAACGTATATGTTAAATATAGAAAAAAGAGCAAAAAATATTAAAATCACTGAAAATAAAGAAAATAATTTTTCAGGACAATATATAGTTGAGCCTTTATACAGAGGTTATGGAAATACGATAGGAAACGCTTTAAGAAGAATATTACTATCATCTATACCTGGTGCAGCTATCAAAGCAGTAAGAATTGATGGAGTTTTGAATGAATTTTCTACAATGGAAGGTGTAGTAGAATCAGTAGATAGTATAGTTCTTAACATTAAAGAATTAGTTATTAAAGCTGAAACTACTGGAGAAAAAAGAATGTCTTTAACTGTAAAAGGACCCAAAGTAATAACAGGTGCTGATATAGTTACTGATTCAGAAATAGAAATAATAAATCCAGAACAAGTTATTTGTGAGATTACAACTGATAGAGAAGTTAGTATGGAATTCATAACAGATACTGGTGAAGGATTTATAACTTCAGAAGAAATTGATAAAAAAGATTGGCCAGTAGATTTTATAGCTGTTGATGCTATATATACACCAATTAGAAAAGTTTCTTATAAAGTTGAAGATACTATGGTTGGAAGAATGACTGACTATGACAAGTTAATCTTAGATATTGAAACTGATGGAAGTATTAACATCAGAGATGCAGTATCTTATGCAGCTGAATTATTAACACTTCACTTCCAAGCATTCTTAGATTTAGGAAATAAAATGGAAAATTTAAGAACTGCAGAAGAGGAAGAAGAAGAAGTAAGTGAAACAGTAGCTTCAGATCAAGAAATTCTTGGGATGAAAATTGATGAGCTTGACCTTACTGTTAGATCTTTCAATTGTTTGAAAAAAGCGGGAATTGAAGCAGTAGGAGAGCTTGCTAGATTGAACATGAATGATTTATTAAAAATTAAAAATCTAGGAAGAAAGTCTTTAGAAGAAATCATTGATAAAATGAAAGAACTTGGATTTGACTTAAACTCTAATACTGGAGAATAATCAAGAGGAGGATAAAGCTTAATGAACCACAATAAATCATATAGAAAATTAGGTAGAAGAACTGATCATAGATTAGCAATGCTTAATAATTTAACTAAGTCTCTATTAAAAGAAGAAAGAATAGAAACTACAGTTACAAGAGCAAAAGAGTTAAGAAAATTTGCTGAAAGAATGATCACAATTGGTAAAAAAGGTGATATCGCAGCAAGAAGAAGAGCTTTTGCTACTTTAAGAGATGATGAATTAGTAGCTAAATTATTTAATGAAATAGCTCCTAAATATGCTGAAAGAAATGGTGGATACACTAGAATAATGAGAACTTCTATAAGAAGAGGGGACTCAGCAGAATTAGCAATTATTGAATTAGTATAATAAAAAAAGACTGTATAAACAGTCTTTTTTTTTAATAAGAATAATAATAAAGTTTATAAAAAAAGGACTCTGATAGTCCTTTTAAAGCTATTTCGAAATTTTAAGAATGAAATTAGCCATAGTATCTCTTTGTGAAAATCCAAGTTTTTTATAAAAGTTTTTCTTATAAGAAATTGACTCCATAGAATTATTAAGCATTATTCTCTCACAATCAGATTCGTTAGCTTTATCAATAGCAAAAGAAATAAGTCTAGTTCCAAAATTATTGTTTCTTTCGTGTTCATCAATAATTAACTCACTAATATATAGTTCTTTACCTGAGATTAATGGGAAATTTAAAATGTGAAAATTAATATAGCCTACAACCTTATCATCATCATTTAAAATTACAAATAGATTGTTGTCAGTTTCAGACAAATAATCTAATGTTTTAATAGTTGCTTCTTCATCATACTCATGGTCATGTAAAACCCCTAAATACCTTTCAATAAGACTTGATACGCAGTTAATGTCCTTTTTAGTAAACTTTCTAATCATAATTATGACCTCCCTAAAGTAATGTAATATTTATATTAAAAATTTATAGTTATTAAATAAGGTTCTTTACCTAAATTTTCAACTTTATAAACTTGATTAACTCCTAAAGATGGGATTTCTATTAAAAGGGAATCTACTTTATTATCTGATTGAATAGAATCATTAATCATTCCATTACTATCAAGTAAAAATTTATTTTTATTAATAAAAACCTCAATGTTTTTAAGACTAACACTTTTATTTGTTTTAATTTCTAAAATAAAATTAGCATTATGATTTTTTAAAATTATAGTAAAATTCTTATTTTTTCCATTGTTAATAACAAAGCTTGGACTTTTATATTTGAAATAATTAGAATTTTCTATTTCTATAAAATATTCGATATCACTTCTTATGCTATCTATAATAAAGAAACCTTTGGAATCGGACTTAGTTGAAGCATAATAATTGCCTTTAAAGTCATAAAGCTTAACAATGGAATTAGGAATAGGAATAACACCATTAGTAACTGTTCCTGAGATACTTCCAATTTTTTCTGTTAAAATGATATCATCAATTGTTTTAGAAGAAAAAGAATCAATTTTTTCAACTCTTCCTGTAGGGAAATACCCTAAAATATTGATTTTCAGAAAGGCAAGGCCACTATAAACAGAAGCTTCATAAAAACCATTGCTGTCTGTTTTTATAAAAATATCTTTTTCTTTATTTTTAATGTAAAATCCTTCATTTTTAATTCCTTGTCCTTTGTTGTTTAAAATACGCCCTTTTATTATAGATGGTATTTCTTCTAGATTATACGATAAAGAATCCTTTTTTCCTTCAATATTAATTTCTTGTGAAATTTCTTTATATCCAGCTTTATTTATTGTAATTTTATAAAAACCATTTGGGACTGTTAGCGAAAAGTTTCCTTCAATATCAGAAAAAGCCTCTATTGTGCCATTTAAACCATTTAGAGTAATCTTTGCTTTACCAATTAAAGCTTCATCACTTTTCACAATTCCACTTATTTTAGAGAGTTTTAAGGGTATAAAAATATTAAAGTAAGATTTATTTTTAGAGCTAAAAAAAATATTTTCAATAATAAAAGGTTTTTCACCTTGAATATAAATAACAAAAGTATAAATACCATCTTCAATATCAAATAAAACCTCTTTATTTGAAAAATTTACTGATTTATAAAAAATTTGATTTTTATAAATATTAATGACAGCATCTTTAATTAAACCAAAATCAGCATTAGGTTCTTTATCAAAAGAATAATCAAAATCAGCTCCTTCAAATAGATTCATATAATACTTATAATTTTGATTAAGTATTATTTTAAAATTATCAGAAGAGCTTATATTAATTGTTTCTGTATAAGTATTAAACCCTATTTTTTCAATTAAAATATTACCTTTATTTTCAATTGTATCAAAATTGACTACCCCAAAATTATTTGATTTTTTAATTACATCATTAAATGAAACATAAGCTTCAGAAATTGGATTATTCTCTTTATCAGAAATAAAAAATGTAACATTTTTTGGGAATAAACTTATACTAATAAGAATAAAGAGAAAAATAATTTTTTTAATGTGCATATGTCTCCTTTCTATACTTAACGGAAATATTGTGATATAATTTAGTGTACCATTTTTCTTTTTTATAATCAAGGAGGGTATATGAATATCAGCATTAAAAATAAATTTGCAGTAATCACAATAATTATGAGTATACTTTCATTGATTTTTGCATACATAATTTCTGATGAATTTATATCTAGAAATTTAGATGAAAAGGAAAGTCTTAAGCAGAAAGAAAAGGTAACACATATAGAAAAAGAATTTAATAATTTAGAAAGTGGAATACTAGCAGATTTAGAGTTGGTTGTAAAAACTCATAAAGTACAAGAGTTTTTCTTACTTTTTAATGAAAAGCCAAAAGTTATTGACTTTGTTAGATGGGAAGATGTTGAAACAGAATTGAAATATGACTTTAATAAGAATTTTAATTTCTTAGAAAGTTTATCATTTATTTTTGTTGATAGAAATGGAAATTTTTTAGATTCAAGGAATTCAAAAATTTATAAATTGGAATCACTAAAAGAGACTTTTAAAGAAAATAGTAAAAGCTATGTTGATTTTAAATATTACTATAATAGTGATGGATTAAATTATTATGTAATGGTACCGGTTTATGCAGATGATGGAATATTTTTAGGAACTTTAATTTTAAAGTCAACTTTAGGAATGAATTTATTATATAGACTAAGTAGCGAACATGGTGTAGACTTCATATTTTTTAATAGGGATAAAATAACAGTAAATACTTTTGGAGAAGGAATTGAAAATGGCTTTTTTAAAAATGAAAATTTAGAGTATAAGAATAAAAATTATAAATTATTACCAGTAAAAATAGATAAAACAGCAGGAAAAATGTTTGTTGTTTACAATAGAAATAAATCAATTATAGAAAAGAGGGAGCTGTCGATTTACCTTTTTATAACCTTATTTTTTATATTTACTTTACTTTTTATATTTGGTAATACTACGATGAATTTTTTTGTTGATACCTTAAGAGATTTAACATTGAAGATTAACTCATTAAAAAATGGTAATTTAGATGTTGATTTAGGAAATTTAAAGAATAGCAATGATGAAATAGGTCTTTTAGCATATGATTTTGAAATGATGGTTCATATTTTAAAAGGAAAGATAAGAGAATTGGAAGATGCAAATAGTAGTAATAAAGAATATTTAGAACAATTGGAATTGGTAAATAAGGATTTAAAAGAATCACAAAAAAGCATTAGTGAAAAAAGTCAAAATATTGACAAAATAAATAAGTTACTAAATAGTAGAATATCTGAAATAAGTAATATGTACTATTTGATGGTAAATATATCTAAATATATGATTGATGATAAATTGTATGATATAATAATAAAAGGTATGAGGGAAGGCTTAATTATAGGAAAAGTGGCTTTATACATTTATCAAAATGATAAAATGATTTTAAAAAGAAAATTTGGTTTTGAAAACTTAATAGAAACACTTGAAATTGAAGGTGTAGATAATTTTTTATTAAAAAAGGATGTGATTCAAGCAGAAGAAATCATTCAAGAAAAAGGAATAGATGTTTCAGATTCGTATATTTTTTCTTTAATAAGTGAAGGAGAATTATATGGAATGATATTAGTTTCTAATGGACAAATAATAACTCAAGAGTTTAAGAAAACAATATTAACTTATATAAAAATAATAATAATGACTTTAGAAAATAGAAAACTATATTTGAAGTTAATTGATGATAATAAAAAATTAGAAGAAACCACAAAAGAGTTACAAGAATCAGAAAAGTTAAAAAACATATTTTTATCAAATGTAAGTCATGAGCTTAGAGTGCCTTTAGTTCCAATAAAAGGCTATCATGAAATAATTTTAGAAGAACATATGGGAGAACTTAACCCTAAGCAGAGAAAAGCATTAAGGACATCTTTAAAAAATGTTGAGAGATTACAAGAAATAATAGAAAATATATTAAATTATTCCAGAATTGAATCAGGGAAATATCAGATATTTAATACAAGAATTAAGGTTGAAGATGTTATGGAAGAAGCATTATTGAGATTAGAGAACCTTTCTGGAAAAGAAGTTATTCTTAATAAAAAATATACAAAAAAAGGTGCTTTTATAATGATGGATAAAGAAGCATTAAAGCAAATTTTTGTAAATATAATTTCAAATTCTTTAAAATTCTCTAAATTAGATTTAGTAACAATAGATATAAAAATTGAAGAAGAAGAAAGCAAATATAGAGTAACGTTAAAAGATAATGGACTTGGAATGGATAAAAATAAAATTGAGTTTTTAATAAAAAGCTTTAGACAATTGGATGAAGGAGATACTAGAAAATATAGTGGAGTTGGACTTGGGTTAACAGTAGCAGAAAAAATATTAAATTATTACGGAGAAAAAATTTATATAAATAGTAGTTTAAATAAAGGGACAGAAGTTTATTTTTACTTAAGAAAGGGTGAGGATAATTGAAATTAGCAATTATAGCAGATGATTTTACTGGAGCAAATGATGTAGCTTTACAGCTTTCAAAATATGGAATAGATATTGTTAGTTTGCTTAATTTGGAAAATATTCCAGAATATTTTGCATATTCAACAGAGACAAGAAATGTAAAAGAGATGGATGCACAGACAAAATTAATGGAAACTTTTGATAAAATAAAGAATATTGGAGCAGATAAAATATATAAAAAAATAGACTCAACTTTAAGAGGAAATGTAAAAATAGAACTTGAAGAGTTTTTAAAAATTTTAGAAGAAAAAGAGAAAATAGCAGTAATATTAGCTTTCCCAAAGTTGAATAGAGTAGTAAAAAATGGCAAATTATATATCAATAACATGGAACTCATAGATACAGAATATTCAAAAGATGTATATTGGAAACTTTCTTCGTCTAATGTTTTAGACTATTTTGGTGGAGAATTAATTACTCTTGAAGAAATTCGAACTAAAAATTTAGATAGAATAATAAAAGAAAAAATTAATAAGGTAATTGTTTTTGAAGCGGAAACAGAAGAAGATATGAAAAAAATTGCAAAAAGTTTAGTTGAAATAAATTACGATAAAAATATTCTTGGTTCTTCAGGAATTATGGAATATTTATTAGAAATTTGGGGATATAAAAAGAAAGAAGTTTTAATAATTTCAGGGTCATGCAATCCTATAAATATAAAACAAACAGAAATATTTATTGAAAAAGTAAATCCAACAATTTATGATTATTATGTAGATGAAGATAAATTAGAGATAACAAAAGGAAAAAATGATTATATATTAAGAACAATTAGAGCAGGAGAAAAGAGATCTGATAAAGATTTGGAAGATATAAAAAGTAAAATATCTAAAATTTCTAAGACAATTTGTGAAGAAAAAAATATTAATAAAGTGGTTTTGTCTGGGGGAGACATAACAATAGCGTTTATGAATATTTTTAAATTAGAAGGGCTAAAGGTAATAAGTGAGATTGAAACAGGCGTAGGTTATGGAGAAAAAAATGAGTGGCAAATAGTAACAAAATCAGGGGGATATGGTTCTGAATATATATATGTAAAAGCTTATGAATATATAAAAAATCATAATTAGAAAAAATTAAAAATATTACTTTTAACAATTTTAAATAAAAAATGTAAAATTGTGCAGGAAAGATACTTAAATTTGTTTGAAATAAAAAAAATGAACTATAATCGAACGTAAAATTTAATATATTTTTAATAGTGAAATATCTAAAAATTAATTATAAAAACTTGAAGTTTTAGCAATAGTGAGCTATAATTTATTACATTGTATTTTATAATATATGTGCTATAATAGGAAATACGATTTTTAGGAGTGCAAAAATGGATAATATCAAAGAGAACATAGATGAAGAGAAGAGAATGAAAGATTCATTTTCTAAAATTCAAACGGAAAAAGCTTATTATTTGGGTGAATATAAAGAAAGAGTTTTAGGTGCTTTAACAAAAAATCAATTATTAGATGGAGATATTTACCCAGAAATAATTGATTTAATGGGAAGAAAAGAAGCATATTTATTAAAAATTACAAGGGAAGTACCATTAAAAAACTTAAAACAGTATATAAATCATGCAGAAAAGATAGAATTGAAATATCAATTGGTTGATGGAATATCATATTATGGAGAAATTGGATTAGTTGTGGTGTCAAACAATGCTTTAGATAATCAGCCAGAAAATTTATTAATAAGAGATATAAATCAAGATTTTATAGATGCAGGACTAGACAAATCTTATGGGAAAAGTAGAGGGCAAGAAATTT
>JAFGUR010000207.1 GCA_016938425.1 Fusobacteriaceae bacterium | reverse complement strand
TGAAAAATATAAAACCATTGATTTTAAAAGGGTACAAATATATTTTTAAGAAAAAAATGCACGTTTTTTAATAAAAAACCTTAAAAAACAAACATTTAAACCTTGGACTGCGCTTGCTCTGCATAAGATTACTCTAAAATTTCTTCCAAAAAACCTCGTAAATGTAGGACGTTTTTTGCGACTATAAGGAGCTTATCCTTTAGGAAACCCCTTGTAAATTATACTATAAAAATAATTATGTTTAATTACAAGGTGTCTAGCAACCGTTGCTGGTCGGGTTTAGATATTCTTAGAGCTTTAGCTATTAGAGTATCTTATGCGGAGCGTAAGCGATAGTTTGGCAGAAGCCCAAGATTTTAAAAATGGCTTCTATTTCAGTAGCCTCTAATTACTTGGTAATATAAAAGCTCTATTTTTAGCTTACAGCAAAAATAGAGCTAATGTTTTAGAAAATATATTTAATCCCAATTTTCCAATAAAATACTTCTTAAAATTTCAATTTTTTCTTTCCCAATTTTCTTAATGATCTCATTTTCAAGACTATTCTTTAAATTAAACATTTCATCACAAAAATTTTGTCCACTTTCAGTTAAATTCATAAATTTTTCTTTATGATTATCTTTTGAATCTTCCATAAAAATTAAATTCTTTTCTAACAATATCTTAGAAAACTTATGAACAGCTTGTCTAGAAATATCCATATGCCTAGCACTTTCAGCTATAGTCATTTTTTTAAGAGTAAGTAGTGATAATAGATGGATTTTATTGTCGCAAAAATCTTCTATTCCTTTAGATAGCGCTATAGTTCTACTGAGTTTTCTTAATTCTTTATGCTTTTCACTAATCAAATCAATAAGATTAAGACTTTTTAAATAATTTTCCATGAGATTCTCCTAAAATTATTTTTATTTAATGCAATTCAAATATAGTAGAGGTTTTAATTAAGCGAATATAATTTAAAAAATAAAACATGCTAACAAAGTTGACTAAATTACAAAAACATCTTTTACTCCAATATTTTTTGCAATAATTTTTAAAGACTCCATATACTTGTCATCAGGACTCTTTATATATTTTAATTCAGAATTTTTAACACCAATATTTCTAAATTTTATCAACTTATATTTGACTTTTTTATATTTGATAATATTAGAAACTTCTTCAATTGTTTTTTCATTATTTAAAAAATTTTCTATAACTACAGTTCTAACTTCATATAATTTATCCATTTTTATTAATAATTCTAAATTTTTTAATATGCTTATATTATTTTTTGATGTTAAACTTATATGTTCAGACGCTGTATATGATTTTATGTCTAACATAAAGAAATCTGTATTTTTTAAAAACTCAGAGTATTCTTCTTTGCTAAAATCAACATATCCGTTAGTATCTACGAAACAAGTTAAATTTGGAAGTTCCCTTTTTATTTTTGAAAAAAATTTTGCTATAAACTTGAAATTTAAGGTACATTCTCCACCACTAAAAGTAATTCCTCTAATAAAGTTTTTTACTTTTAATACTTCTTCAAATAAAGAATCTATTGTATATTTAACTATTTTAGGGCTTGAACTATTACTACAAATTTTTATGCAATTATCACAATTTATACATTTAATATTATCCCAAATTACTTTTCCTTCCAAAAAACTAAGAGAGTTTGTCGGGCATTTTTCAATACATTTTCCACAGTTATTGCAAAAGTTAATGGTCTCTGGATTATGGCAATACTTACAATTCAAGTTACATCCTTGTAAAAAAATTGCCATTCTATTCCCTGGACCATCAACATTACTAAATTTGATAATTTTATTTACCAAAACTTCCATATTATTTTCTTAGCCTTCTTTCAAGAGCTTTTCCGTTGTCCCTTGCCCCTTTTCCTAAAACTTCAGTATCCCTTAAGACAGCTTCTCCCTTTTCCAATTTTACAATTTCAGATTTTTTAACAAGGTAACCAGTGACCCTAACAACATCGCATTCAGAAGAATATAAGGAAAAATATCTTAAATTATCTTTAAATCCTCCTTTTATTATATCTAAAATTGCTTGAGGATTATTCTTATATGTTTCATCAAAAACAAAAATATCACCAATTCCACTTGGAAAATATTTATGGAAAGGAGCCGACTGAATTATGTGATCAAATATTTCGGGTTCTTCTCCTACAGGGATTCTACAACCAGGACTCTCGTTTCTATCGGTATCAATTCCAACTTGAGCATGTAACAAATATTTACCGTTGAAAAAACTTCCAACATATTTTGAAATGTGATTATTTATTAAGTTATGAAATTCAGATACTATTTTTAATCCTAAATCGTTAGCCACTTTTGAATGACCAAATTTATCTTTTTTATCTTCTAAACTTAATAAGTAATTAACCCCTTCTGCTATACCTACTAATCCTGCTAATCCAGTAAATTTATTTTTATCAATTAAATTTTCATGAATTAAAAAACTACTTTCATAAAATCCACTTTCTTCTATTAAAAACCTAGATCTTTCATCTATATAAGCCAATAATTCTTTAGTTACATCTGGGAGAACTCTATCAAAAAAATCGTTAATATTTTTTGCTTCATGAGCTAATTTTCCGAATCGAATTCTAACAAGAGTACTTGCCCCTCCACCAACTTTTAATCCATTATAACAACTTACAATACCAAATTCTCCTTTAAAATCTTCTCTAAACATTTTTTCATTTGCAAAACTTGGTTTTGCTGTGACAAGAGCTGTTTCTATGGCTTTTATAGAAAATTCATCAGAAGTTTCATCATTATATTTTATAGTTAAATTTGGTGTTGGTAATTCTAATTCCTTCATTATTTCTAAAATAATTTTTCCGGCTTCTGTTTCTTTTGGTCCAATATTTGCATGGCAAAAAGAATCTGTAATAGTAGCATCAATATGTTTTAAAAATAACTTGATAGCTAATTTTGCTTCTTTAACATCAGTTATGAATGGATTTAATAAATAATCAATATTCCCTAAATATACAGGCATAGTAGTAATTGAAGGCACATGTTTATATAAAATTAATAAATTATTTGTAGCTTCCCAAATATTGGTTGCAGGCTCTAATCCTAAAAAAATTGAACCTTCTTTCATAAATTTTTCATAATCAGGAACAATGTATCTTGGCCTAAAAGGAGCATTTCCTTCAAATAAATCACATATAATTCCTCTATTAAGATAATCTTTAGTTTTTTCAGAAATTTTTAGAACGTTAATACTATTTTCTGCTTCTTTTGATAAAGATATGACTTTTTGTTCAAAAGTTAAGTTTTTACTTTTTATAATATTTAAAATATTATTCAATTTTATACCTCCCACCAATTAATTATTATAGACTCTCCAACTATTAAAGTATATGCTCTTAAAATTTAATTGTCAATTAGTTAAGTGCTTAGATTAAAAACAGAATAGTCAGAAGCTTTACATCCTTTATAGGAGCGGATAAATTTAGGAAAGTAGCCTTTAGAGTAAGTAAAAAATTTTTTTTAATCAATTTTATTTCTCAAATGTTTAGTATATTTAAAATTTCTATTTGACAATTGCGGCTGTTATTCCATTAATTTCTTTAATTAAATCTTGTGGAATAATTTCAATTTGGTATCCTATTTTTCCTGCACTTACAGTAACTTTCTCTAAAGAATTAATAGTCTCATCAAAAACAGTTGTAAATAATTTTTTCATACCAATAGGAGAACACCCACCACGGATGTATCCAGTTATTTTCATTAAATCTTTAGGATTTATCATTTCTATATTTTTTTCATTTACAGAATTAGCTGCTTTTTTTAAGTCAAGTTCATTGTAAACAGGAATACAAAAAACATAAAAAGTCTTGCTACTACCTTGAGTAACTAAAGTCTTAAATACTTCTTCAATATTTTTCCCCGTTTTTAAAGCAACAGAAATCCCATCAATTTCTCCATCTTTAGCTTCATATTCATAAATATTATACTTAATTTTATTTTTATCTAAAATTCTCATAGCATTTGTTTTTGTTATTTTCATAGTAGAAACTCCTAATTTGACATAAATCTATAACCCACTCCAGGTTCAGTCAGAATAATTTTTGGATTAGAAGGGTCATCTTCAATTTTTCTTCTTAATTGCATTATATAAATTCTTAAATATTGTGTTTCTTCAGATAAATTTGGACCCCAAATTTCCTTTAAAAGGTGAGTTTGAGTTACAACTTTTTCAGAGTTTTTAATAAGAATTGTTAAAATAGAATACTCTGTTGGAGTCAATTTTATTTCAACGTCATTTTTCATAACAATTCTTTTAGCAAAATCAACGGATATGTCACCTTTTTTAAATATATTTTCATCTATTTGAAAATTAACACTATGTCTTAAAGCTACTTTAAGCCTGGAATTCAGCTCTCCAACAGAAAAAGGTTTTGTTAAGTAGTCGTCAGCTCCGTTATCTAATAGTTTAATTTTATCATTTTCATCGTTTTTTACAGATAAAACTAATACAGGAATGGTAGAAGACAACCTAATTTTTTTTAATAAATCTAAACCATTAGTATCAGGTAATTCTAAATCAAGTATTATTAAGTCAGGGTGGTAGTCAAAGACAGCTCGAAAACCTTCTTCACCATTTTCTGCTTCTTTAACAGAATATCCATAAGCTTCTAAAGACATTTTTAAAAACCTTCTTATTTGAACTTCGTCGTCTATTACAAGTATTAATGCTCCTTGTTTCATTAAATTTCTCCTTCTTTAATTGGAATTAGTATTTTAAATGTTGCTCCACCAATATCATTATTATAAGCCTCTAACTTCCATTTGTGAAATTCTATAATTGATTTACAAATAGAAAGCCCTATTCCAAGGCCACCTGCTTTTTTTGGTTTTTCTTTATAAAATTTTTTAAAGACTTTATCAATATCTTTAATTCCACCACCATTATCAGATATTTCTATAAAAACATATTTTTTATCAATTCCTGAGGTTAAATAAATTTGAGTTCCTACTTTAGTATGAATCATTGAATTATAAAGTATATTTGTTATGACTTGTTCTATAAAACCAAAATCTAATTTTACTGGTGGTAAAACTACATCGGTTTTTCTCATAAAATTATAATCTCTAAGCTTGCTTTCTAGATGCCCTACAGCAACATTTAGTAAGTCATTCAAATCATTCCACTGTAAATTGAGTTTTAGTTTTCCACTTTCAATTCTAGTCATATCTAATAAATTTGTAATAACTCTATTTAACCTATCGTTTGCTTCTAAAATATCCTTTATTAGTATTTCTCTCATTTCTTTAGTTGCAACTAATTTTTCATCTTGAAGACCACTTGCAGATAAAGAAATAGAAGTAACAGGTGTTTTTAACTCGTGAGATATTGAGCTCAGTATTATAGAGTATAATTTTTCAGTTTCTTCTTCTACTAAATCTTTTTGCTTAATTTGATATATTTTTTCCTTCATTATAGAAGAACCAATTATAAAAGATATGGTTTTTAAAAATTCATTATCACTTTGAATTTGCTCTAAGTCTGCTTTTAAAAGTATAACACCTTCAATTTGATTAGTAGAATTTATAGGGTAAAAATAATATTCAGAATTTCCAAAAGTACCAGTTCCTTTGCCAACAGGTATTTCATTTTTAATAACCCATATAGCAATATTTTCAAGTTCTTTGCTAAGCTCATTTTCAGGATAAACTGTAAAAATTTCTTTTTCAGGATTTCTTATAAATAAAATAGCTTCATTATTAAAATATTTTTCTAAATATTCAATAGATTTATACATTATTTTTTCAAAATCAGTTTTTTTTGCAATTTCTCTAGATAATTCATATAATAAGCTTAATTTTTTTTCCCTTTTATATATTATTTTTTCTTTTAAATTAAGTTTTGTATTCAAATTCCCTGTTAAAACAGCAACAACAAAGAACATTAAGTATACAAGAGAATTTTCATTTTTTGAAACTGAAAAAACAAATTGTGGATGAATAAAAGCAAAATTCCAAATTAAAGCACTTAAAATTGAAATTAATACAGATATGATTCTTCCACAAGTTGTAGCAATATAGATTATGTATAAGACAAAAAAAATAGAAGCTAACCAGTAGTTTAAAAAATTTCTTGTCAAAAAGGCAAAACCTGAAACAATTAATAAGAAAAATATAGAATTAATACTCTCTTTTATTTGCAAATTTATTTCTCTTTTTTTATTTTTTTTATTTTTTTCTTTAGAACCAGGCTGTGAGACTATATATACATCAACATCTTTACTTTCTTTAATGAGTCTTTCTGTAATATCTGGAGCAAAAAAACTTTTAAAACTAAATAGCAAAGGTTTACCAACAACAATTTGAGAGATATTATATTCTTTAACAGTTTTTAGAATCCCCTTTACAATATCTTCATTAACAGTACTAACTACTTCTGCACCTAACTGTCTTGCAAGTTCTATATTGTTATTTAATGTTCTTTCTTCTACCTCTGACAATTTTCGAGAATTTTCAATATATACAGCAATCCAAGGAGCATTCATTGTAAAAGCAGTTTTTTTAGTCCACTTAATAAGATAAGCAGAATAGGGACTAGGACTAATTGCTACAAGGAGTTTGTCTGTAACTTTCCATACTTCAGAAATACTGTGAATATTTCTATAATTTGTAATTTTTTTATCTACAAATTTTGCTAAATATTGCAAAGTAATTTCTCTTAAAGCTCTCAGATTCCCTTCTCTATAGTATTTCTTGATATCTATATTAATTTTATCAAATTCATATATTTTTCCTTTATTAAATCTTTCAATAATATCTGAAGGGTCAATATCAACAATTTCAATTTTATCAGCCATTTCTACTACAAAATCAGGAATAGTTTCTTCTATTTTTTTCCCAGTAATTGATTCAACTACTAAAGCTTGGCTATCAATATTTTCAATATTTAGTGTAGTCCAAACATCTATTCCATTATTTAATATTTCTAAAATATCTTGATATCTTTTGATATGTTTACTATTAATAGAATTTGTGTGAGCTATTTCGTCAATAATAGCAATTTTAGGATTTCTATTTAATATTTTTTCGATATCAACCTCACTAAATACTAAATCCCCAACTTGATTTCGCCTCTCTTTTATTATTTCAAAAATAAGAGTTTTTTCTTTATAATGGTTAATTCGTTCTTCACACATAAATCCTATAATTATGTCAGTATGTGGCTTAATTTTCGCACCAATTTCAAGCAATTTAGAAGTTTTCCCAACACCTATTGTCATTCCTAGAAAAATCCTCAATTTTCCTTTTTTTCTATCTTTATTCATTGATTACAATCCTTTTTAGTTAAATTTTCTAAATTAATCATAACATATTTTTGGAGTAAAAAAAACAATCTAAATTTCATTAGTTTCAT
>JAFGUR010000206.1 GCA_016938425.1 Fusobacteriaceae bacterium | reverse complement strand
AATGATTAGTATATTATTAGTAGGGTGTGGGGGGAATTCATCTAAAGGAGATTCATCAAACACAATAAAAATAGGAGTAATAGCACCTTTAACGGGAGATTTAGCTCAATATGGAACACCTGCAAAAGATGGATTTCAATTAAAAATAGATGAAATAAATGCAGCTGGTGGAATTAATGGGAAGAAAATTGAACTTATTATAGAAGATAATAAAGGTGATATTAATGAGACAGTTAATATTTTCAAAAGATTAGTAGGAAATGAAAAAGTTAATTTAGTTGTTGGACCAGTTATATCATCAACTTCAAATGCAGCAGGGCCATTAGCTCAAAAAGCTAAAGTAGTAATGATTACACCAACAGGAACAAATATGGATATTACAAAAGATAAAGATTTTGTATTTAGAACAACTTTTACAGATCCATATCAAGGAACAGCAGCAGCAAAATATGCAGCAAAAAATGGTATTAAAAAAGTTGCAATTATGACAAATACAGCAAGTGATTATTCAGTTGGACTAGCGGCAGCTTTTAAAGAAGAAGCTCAAAAATCTGGAATAGAAGTTACGGAAGAAAAGTATAATAAAGATGACAAAGATTTTAAATCTATATTAACTAATATTAAAAACAAATCTCCAGAAGCAATATTTATACCAGATTATTATAATACAATTGGATTAATTATAACTCAAGCTAAAGAAGTAGGTATAAAAACTCAATATTTAGGTGGAGATGGATGGGATGGAGTTCAAAAAGATTTTGGTCAAATTGCTGAAGGAGCAGTTTTTGCTAGTCAATTTGCAGCAGATGATACTTCAGAAATAGTTCAAAGCTTTATAAAATCTTATAAAGAATCTAAAAAAGTAGATCCAAATGTATTTGCGGCTTTAGGTTATGATACAGGATCAATTGTGGAAGCAGCACTGAAATCAGCGAAAGATACTTCTTCTGAAGGATTAAAAGATGCAGTTAAAGCGGTAAATTTAGACTTAGTAACAGGAAAATTAGTTTTTGATGAAAATAGAAATCCTGAAAAAGCAGTGACATTTGTACAAGTTAAAGACGGAAAAGTAATTTTAAAAGAAAAAGTTCAATAAAGAATAAAAGACTTTCTATAATATATTATAGAAAGTCTTTTTATATTTTTGCCTTATATTTTTTGATTTGTCGTATTTGTTAAAAATATTAAAATTATTTTAGTATATAAGTTATATATATAAAGACTACTGAATTAGAATTGATTATAAAAATCTATGAGTTT
>JAFGUR010000205.1 GCA_016938425.1 Fusobacteriaceae bacterium | reverse complement strand
TAATTTGCAGAATATTTTACCATATTTATAAAGAATAGTCAAAGTGTTAAAATTTTATTAAAATAATTGAATTTTCTTGTCACAATATAAAAAATTATGTATAATGAGTCGGTCTAAGTTACACAAGAAAGAGAGGAAATTATGGAAAATCAAAGGAAAAGAACAATGACACCGCCATTAGTTCTATTGATTTCATTTTTAGTTTTAATTACAATAGGTACATTTTTATTAAGTTTACCAATTTCTGTAAAAGAAGGTATTGATAATTCATTATTAACTGCTTTGTTCACAGCAACTTCAGCCGTTGCTGTTACAGGATTATCTGTTGTAGATGTTCCTAATTTTTATTCATATTTTGGTACAACAGTGATATTAGTACTCATACAATTAGGTGGACTAGGAGTGATGACATTTTCGTCAATAATAATGCTTGTTATAGGAAGGAAAATATCATATGAAGAAAGAAAAGTTTTACAGGAAGGATTAAATAGAGAAAGTCTAGGAGGAATTGTTAAATATGTAAAAAAAGTTGTTTATATAGCTTTAGGAATAGAATTAATTGGAGCCATTTTATTATTTAGTAGATTAGCTATGAAATATCCTCTAAAAAAGGCTTTATATTATTCAATATTTCACTCAATTTCAGCTTTTTGTAATGCAGGATTTGCACTATGGTCAGATAGTTTAGTATGGTGTAATAATGATTACTTTATATTAATAATATTGGCAGTTCTTATAATTTTTGGTGGAATAGGATTTTCTGTTATAAATATGTATTTAGCCTTTTATTTGAAAAAGGAAAAAAAATTAACATTAAATGCAAGAATGGCTGTAAAAATTTCATTATGGTTAATATTAATTGGATCTTTATTTTTTTTTGTGTTTGAGTTTCAAAATACTTTAAAAGGAATGCCGTTATTAGGAAAGATTTTTAACTCGTTTTTTCAAAGTATAACAACAAGAACAGCAGGATTTAATTCATTGCCTATAGGGATGTTAAAACAAGAGACATTATTAATTTTTATAATTTTGATGTTTATTGGAGCTTCTCCTGGATCAACAGGTGGTGGGATTAAGACAACAACTTTTGGAGTTATAATGTTTTATGCTTTTTCAATTATAAGGCAAGAAAGTGAAGTTACTATTAGAAACAGAAGAATTCCTATTGAGATTGTACATAAAGCTTTAACACTGTTAGTTATCGCTATTCTTTATATTACAGGAATAACATTACTTATATTAATATTGGAAGATTTTAATTTTTTAAGTATATTATTTGAAGTAGTTTCTGCATTTGCTACAGTAGGACTATCTACAGGAATAACAGGAAGTCTAGGAATAGTATCGAAAATACTAATTATTTTTACAATGTATTTAGGAAGAGTAGGGCCACTTACAATTGCAATAGTTTTAGGTGGAAAATCAAGAAAATCAAGTAAAATTAAATATCCAGAAGAGAATATCTCTATAGGGTAGGAGGGAATATATGAGGCAATTTATTGTTATAGGATTAGGAAGATTTGGAACAAGTATAGCGCAAACATTATATAATGCGGGAGAAAATGTTTTAGCAATTGATGAAAATGAAGAAATGGTTCAAGAAATAGTAGATAATGAAATAGTTTCAAATGCAGTATGTTGTGATGCAACAGATGAAAAAGCACTTAGAGATTTAGGAGTTAATAATTTTGATGTGGCTTTTGTGTGCATAGGAGGAAATATACAAGCAAGTATATTAATAACATTAACATTAAAAGAGCTTGGAGTAAAAAGAGTTGTAGCAAAAGCAGTTTCGTTACCTCATGGGAAGGTATTGCATAAAATAGGAGCAGATGAAATAGTTTATCCTGAAAATTTTATGGGTGTTAGAGTAGCACATGCAGAAATGGAACCTAATATAATAGAGCATTTGAAATTTTCAGAAAATTTTTTAATAGTTGAAATTAAAACTCCTGAAATTTTCTTAAATAAAACTCTGAAAGAAATAGAATTAAGGAAGCGTTATCGTGCTAACATTATAGCAATAATTAAATCTAGTGGAAAAGAAGAGGTTAGCCCAAGTGCTGATTATATTTTAGAAAATGGAGATACTTTAATTGTTGCAACAGATGCTAAAACAGCAAAAGAATTACATGAACTTAAATAGTATTAAACTAGTCTTTAATGACTAGTTTTTTATTTTAAGTTAAATTTTATGATAAAATTCTAGGATTTTTTTTATGTTCATTATAAAATAAATAAAAGAAATTTAATTTTATGGAGGCAATTTTATGGAGTTTAAAATTATAAGTTCATTAGAATATTGTTTGTTAAATTGGGATGAATTTGAGGAATTAATTAGAAATTCATGTAGAAAAATACAATATAGTTTAGATATATATACAAAAGATTATGAATTGGATAGAAAGATATGGGGGAAAGAGAATTTTATCAATAACATTAAAAACGGAGCTAAATTAGTATTAATGTATAGAGAAAATGAGTTGGTTGGAACGGCTACTTTAACTGATGAAATCCACAAAGAGGAAAAATCTTTGTGTTTAACAAAATTTGCAGTGAAAGAGATATATAGAGGAAATAATTATGGTGAAAAAATAATAGAATTTTGTATCGAAGTTGCAAAAAATGAACAATGCCAGTGGATGACATTATATACATCGGAACTTTTAAATAAATTAGTTAGATATTATAAAAAAAATGGATTTATTGAATATAGAAAGATTAAAGTGAATCAATTTGGAATAAAGTATAATAGAGTATTTTTTGAAAAAAAAGTAATGTAGAAAATTAAAAATAAATAGGGTATTTTCTTTTTGAAGTTGCAAAACTTTTAAAAATTATATAAAATGGTAAAGTATATTTGATTTATTTTAAAAGCTAATTGATAAAAATTTCTATATATTTTAAATATAAGTTTAGTTTTTTATGTAAAGTAAGAGGAGGAAAAAATGCATATTGAAAAATATGATGTAATAGTAATAGGAGCAGGACATGCAGGATGTGAAGCAGCTTTAGCTTCTGCAAGAATGGGACAAAAAACTGCTATACTTACTATAACACTTGATAATATAGGAGTTATGTCTTGTAATCCATCGATTGGAGGGCCAGCAAAATCACATTTAGTAAAAGAATTGGATGCTCTTGGTGGAGAAATGGGAAGAAATATTGATAAAACATTTATTCAAATTAGAGTTCTAAATACAAGAAAAGGCCCAGCAGTAAGGTCATTGAGAGCTCAAGCAGATAAAAAATTATATCACAAGGAAATGAAAAAAACACTTGAAAATACAGAAAATTTAGATGTTATGCAAGGAATGGTTACAGATATTCTATTTGAAGACAATAAAGTTAAGGGAATTAAAACAAAAGAGGGCTTTGAATTTGAAGCAAAAGCAGTTATAGTTGCAACAGGAACTTTTATGAATGGATTGATGCATATAGGAAATAGTAAAATTAAAGGTGGTAGAATGGGAGAGCTTTCTTCAGATGAATTACCAGATTCTTTAAGACAAATGGGATTAAAATTAGGAAGATTTAAAACAGGAACGCCTCCAAGAATAGATTTTAGAACAATAGATTTTGAAAAAGTTGAACCACAACCTGGAGATAATATTCCATTGAAGTTTAGTAGAAAAACAAGTTATGAGGAAGCAAGTAAAAGAGAACAAATACCTTGCTATATAACTTTTACTAATAATAAAGTACATGAAGTTATTTTATCAAATAAAGATAGATCGCCCTTGTTTAATGGGAGCATAGCAGGAACTGGACCAAGATATTGTCCATCTATTGAAGATAAAGTATTTAGATATCAAGATAAAGATAGGCATCATTTATTCTTAGAAAAAGAAGGTTATGACACAAATGAAGTTTATATAGGAGGTTTTTCATCATCATTTCCAGCAGATTTACAATATGATATGGTTCATAATATATTAGGGCTAGAAAATGCAAAAATAATGAGATATGCTTATGCAGTTGAATATGATTATATTGATCCTAGTGAAATAAAGTTTACTTTAGAAACAAAAAAAATAGATGGTTTATTTTTAGCAGGGCAAATTAATGGAACTTCTGGATATGAAGAAGCTGCAGTTCAAGGATTTATAGCAGGAGTGAATGCTTCTCTCAAAAATAAGGGAGAAGAAGCAATTATTTTAGATAGAGCAGATTCGTATATAGGGACACTAATAGATGACTTAGTGACTAAAGGAACTAATGAACCATACAGAATGTTTACTGCAAGAAGCGAATATAGATTGCTTCTAAGAGAAGATAATGCAGATATAAGATTATCCTCTATTGGTCATAAAATAGGATTAATATCAGATGAAGAATTAAATTTAGTAAATAAAAAAATATCAGATGTTGAAGAAATTAAAAATATATGTGATACTATAAGAGTAGGTTCTTCTAATAAAAGAGTTGTAGAGGTTTTGGATAGAATTGGAGAAACAGAGCTTAAAAGTGGGATTACTTTAACAGAGTTTCTAAGAAGGCCAGAAGTAACTTTTGATGATGTTGAATATGTAACAGGAGAATTAGAAGGAATAGAACTAGGAAATTATGATTATGATACTAAGTTTCAAGCAGAAGTTCAAATTAAGTATGAAGGTTATATAAAAAAATCATTAAAAATGATTGAAAAACATAAATCATTGGAGAATAAACTTATACCTTCTGAATTTGATTATTTTACTATGCAAGGAATAACAGCAGAAGCTAAGCAAAAATTAAATACAATTAAGCCAGTAAATATTGGTCAAGCATCAAGAATATCAGGAATTACACCGGCAGATATTTCCGTACTTTTAATGTATCTTGAAATTAAAAATAGAGAATAGGAATGATTATGAATAAAAAATTATTAGAAGGAATTGAAATACTAAAAATTGAAATAGATAATATTAAACTTCAAAAATTAGAGCAATACTTTAAAGAATTAATTGACTACAATGATCATACAAATCTTACTGCAATTAGAGATGAAAATGACTTAATTGAAAAACACTTTTTAGATTCTTTAATAGTTCATAAAAATTTACCAATTTCTAAAGGCAAAGCAATAGATATTGGGACAGGAGCAGGGTTTCCAGGAATGGTTTTAGCAATAATGAATCCAGAAATACAATTGACATTAATGGATTCTGTTGGGAAAAAAACAAAATTTTTGGAAATGATTAAAGAAAAATTGAATTTACCTAATGTTGAAGTAGTTAATGGTAGAAGTGAAGATTATATTGAAGGTAGAAGGGAAATTTATGATTTAGGATTGTGTAGAGGAGTTAATAGACTTAATGTAATTCTTGAATATGTAACTCCTTTTATAAAGGTAGATGGGATATTTTTCCCACAAAAATTGGAATATATTGATGAAGTTGAAGAGGCACAAAATGCTTTAAAAACTTTAAATTGTCAATTAATAGAAGTCATAAATGAATCATTACCTTTTTCAAAGGATGCTAGGACTATTTTAAAAATAAAAAAAATAAGTAAAACAGATGAAAAATTTCCAAGGAAAGCAGGGAAAGCATTAAAAAAACCTTTATAGGAGTTGTTTGAAATGACTATGAGTATGGATGTTATAAAACGAAAAATTGAAAAAATAGATCAACTACCTACTTTGCCAATAATAATAACAGAACTTTTGAGTCTTTTAGATAATCCTAAAAGTACACCAAGAGATATAAATGAACTTATAAAAAATGATCAAGCATTAACATCTAAGACTTTAAGATTAGTGAATTCTTCTTATTATGGATTTCCAAGAAGAATAGCAACTGTAACTGAATCTATTGTTATATTGGGGTTTGATACAGTTAGAAATTTAGCTGTTAGTGCAGGGATGGTTAAAGTTTTAAAAGGAAAAGGGCATTTTGATAAAGAAAAATTTTGGCATCATACTGTAGCTGTAGCTTTTTTATCAAAGGTTATAGCTGATTTTATTAAGTATCCTAATTCAGAGGTTGCTTTTGTATCAGGTCTATTACATGATATTTCAAAAGTATTTTTAGATTTATATTTTCCTAATGAGTTTAAGGAAGCTGTAGAAAAATCTAAAGAAACTGGAATGTCTTTGGTAGAAGCTGAAATAGAAATTTTAGGATATGACCATGGGGCTATAGGGAAAAGATTAGCAGATTCATGGAACCTACCTAAATCAATAGTGGCTCCTATAGCATATCATCATGACTTAGAAAAAAATATCTATCCTGAATACGAAAATTTAGTTGCAATAATAAGTTTAGCAGATACTTTAGTGAGACTTAAAAAAGTTGGTGAGAGTGGAAATTATGGAAAAACAATAGTTAGTTTGAAGATAATGAAAATTTTAAAATTATCAAAAGAACAAATCCCACAAATACTTAAAGAATTTGACAAGGAAATGATTAAAGGAAGTGCCTTTTTAGAATTATTAAATGATTAAGGGATGATTAAAATGCTAAAAAAAATTGTGTTCTATTTTTTATTTATAATAAATTTATTTTCTTTGACAAAGTTTGGAGAAAATTTGGAAAATAGTTATAAAATAAATTTTACACCTTCTATAATAAAAAAAACTGATGAAGGGTATTTTTTATATGACTATTTTAATAAAGCAATTATGGTACATGATTTAAATT
>JAFGUR010000204.1 GCA_016938425.1 Fusobacteriaceae bacterium | reverse complement strand
ATAAGATTTTTATTGGTTTTAATGAGACTTAGGTTTAAAACCTTTAGTCGAATTATGGAGTGGCGAGGATACTTCCTTGCCGTGGGTTCGGACTCCGTCCCGATTCCCCCCTTCTCTTTTTCCCCCCCGAAGGTGGGGGGATTACATAAAAAACGTAGTTTTTATGTAAGTAAAATAAAGTTGTTGAAGTTTTGCAACAAACTAAAAATATCTAAAAATGGAGGTTCTTCCACATATCTTTTTGCATTTATTATACTAAAATTTATATTCTCTTAAAATTTAAACCCTTTTTAATTTAAAAGAAGCTAGTTAACTAGCTTCTGTAGGTAATTAAATAATTAAATCTTTAATTTCATCATTTTTAAAGTCTAAATTATGAACAGAATTAATATATCTAATAGTTTTCGTTTTCCCTCTAATTAAAAGAGTTTGTGTTCTGAATATATTTCCATTTCTTTTTATTCCTTCTAATAAATCTCCTGTAGTTATCCCTGTTGCAGAAAAAATTACCTCATCATCTTTTACCAAGTCATCTAATCTTAAAACTTTATTAAGGTCTATTCCCATTTTTTCACATCTAGCTTTTTCATAATTTGAAATTTTATCATTTTCTAAAGTAATTCCTTTTACTTCACTTCTAAGCTTTAATCTTGCATTCATATCACCATCTAAAGCTCTCATCGCAGCTGCTGACACGACTCCTTCTGGTGCTCCTCCTATTCCATAAAGCATATCTACTTCAGAATCAATTACTGCACATAAAACGCTTGCTGCTACATCTCCATCAGGCATAGCGAATATTTTAACTCCTAATTTTTGTAAATCAGCTATTATATCTTTATGTCTAGGCTTATCCAATATTGAAATCGTTAGTTCTGTTAATGGCTTCCCTAAAGCTTTTGCTACATTATGAACATTCTCAATTAATGGTTTTTCTAAATCTATACATCCCTTTGCACCAGGTCCAACTATTAGTTTTTCCATATACATATCTGGTGCCTTTAAAAAACTCCCTTTATTTCCCACTGCAAGAACTGCTATTGCATTTGCTTGTCCTTGAGCTGTCATTCTAGTTCCTTCTATAGGGTCTACTGCAATATCTACTGATTCAACAGTCCCATTTATAACTTCTGTTTTCCCTACTTTTTCACCTATATAAAGCATTGGTGCTTCATCTATTTCTCCTTCACCAATTACTATTTCTCCATCAATCTCTATTTGATTAAGAACTGTTCTCATAGCATCTACTGCTGCTTGATCTGCTGATTCTTTATCTCCTCTTCCAACCCACTTATGGGCTGCTAAGGATGCCGCCTCTGTTACTCTAGCAAATTCAAGTGCCAATTCTCTTTTCATTAATTACTTCCTCCTAGATATATATAAATTTATTTTTTTTCGTCTATAACTCTGTAAATTTCTTCTTCTGGCTTTTTCATATTTAATACTTCTCTTGCAATTTTTTCAATTTCATTTGGCTCTTTCAAGTTATCTATTCTCTCAAGCATTTGCTTCTCTTTATCAGCCAACTCTTGATTTATTTTTTTATTCTCTTGAATTTTTATTTTTAAGTCTTTTATATCTTTTTTATTTTTATAAATCCCAGTAGTAATTCCTACTAAAAAATAAATTAATAAACATACAGACATTGTTTTTATTGTAAATAAAAACATTTTATTCATTTAAACTTTCCCCTTTTTTGTCATCAAATCTATTAAATCTGTAACTTTTTTAGGATCTTCAATAGCCATTGCATCTAAAATCAATCCTATTTTTTTATTGTCCATTTTTTCAAAAATTCTAGCAATAGTTCCTAAATCTGATCTTAAAGCTATCTTTGCAACAGCCTCTGGTTTCATTGTTGAATATACTTGTGCAAATTTATCAATATTTTTTTGTGTAGCTTGATATTCTTGTGCTAGTGTATTAACTTGTAACTCATAAGCCTTTAGCTTATCTTCTCTATCTCTAATTGAAGTTTCTGATTCCTTTAATTTTGCTTGCAGCTGTTTTAACTCTGTTTCTCTTAAAGCAACATCTTTTTCTTTTAAATCTAACTGTTTACTTCTTTCTTCTAAAACAGTTTGATACTTATTCATAGTTTCTTTTATTCTTTCTTCCTCTGTTAAATGTTGATAATAACTATATTCAACATACCTTCCTATATAGGGTAATTTTCCTAAAGCTGATTCTCTTTTTACAATTTTACTAAAATTAATTATCCCTAACATATCAAAAAAAACTGTAGAACCTACTAATGTTAAAAATAGTACAAATAGTAGAACTATTG
Organism: Fusobacteriaceae bacterium; assembly: GCA_016938425.1. Classification (GTDB taxonomy): domain Bacteria; phylum Fusobacteriota; class Fusobacteriia; order Fusobacteriales; family Fusobacteriaceae; genus JAFGUR01. The sequence goes on along the minus strand of JAFGUR010000204.1, from coordinate 18,109 downwards.
TTAAAAAAAAATTTTTTATATGTACATTAAATTTCTTTTTTTCTTTTGCCATCTGCATTTCTCCTATTATTATACATGCTATTTGATATTTCTTCCATAAATTTTTGATCTTCTTTTATAAGTTCTTCATCATAAACTTCTTTCTTTTTTTCTTTAAGCTTTTCTAATATTTTTCTTTCTTTTCTTGCTTCTATAAATAACTCTTTTAATTCCTCTAAAGCTTCATGACAATTTTTTACTACAAATTCTTGATGAGTTCTTTCAAGTTTAATTTTTTTTAAATAATTTTCATAATTCTTTAAAGAAATTAAATTTAGTGTTCCTTCTTTTAATTTCTTATATTTTTCTAATATTTCTAAAATTAATAACTCAATTTCTTCTAACCTTTGCTTTTCCTGTTCCAATTCATTTTTCTTCATTAAAAAATTTCTTTTAGCTTCATCTTCTGATTCAATTCTATTATCTAAAGCTTTTTGTAACTTAAAGACAAACATAAATCCTCCAATTATTCAAATATTATTTTTAATTTTTCAATGGTTTCTTCATATTCGCTTTTTTCATAAACCCCTTGACACAACAAAGCATTTACTTCTCCAATTTTATCAAGTGCAAAATCTATTTTAGGATTGCTTCCTTTTTTATAAGCACCAATATTTACAAGGTCTTCTGCCTCTCTATAGGTTGCCAAAATTTCTCTTAACCTTCTATTTAGCGATGCATGTTCCTCTGAAACTATTGCATTCATAACCCTTGAAATACTTGACAATACGTCAATAGCTGGATAATGATTTTTACTCGCTATACTTCTTGATAAAACAATATGGCCATCTAATATCCCTCTTACTGTATCTGCAATAGGATCATTCATGTCGTCTCCATCAACTAAAACTGTGTATAACCCCGTTATACTTCCTTTATCAGAATTCCCAGACCTCTCTAATAATTTAGGTAGTTCAGCAAATACGCTAGGAGTATAACCTCTGGAAGCTGGAGGTTCTCCTACAGCTAACCCTATTTCTCTTTGCGCCATAGCAAATCTTGTTAACGAATCCATCATAAGCATAACAGAGTAACCCTTATCTCTAAAATACTCAGCAATTGCAGTAGCCACACTTGCTCCTTTTAATCTTACTAAAGCTGGTTTATCTGAAGTTGCTACTACTACTACTGTATTTTTTAATCCTTCTTCACCCAAATCATTTTCAAGAAATTCCTTTACTTCTCTTCCCCTTTCTCCAATTAATCCAATAACATTAATTTGAGCTGAAGAGTTTCTTGAAATCATTCCTAGTAAAGTTGATTTTCCTACTCCTGAACCTGCAAAAATACCTATTCTTTGACCTTCTCCAAAAGTTAAGCAAGAATCAATAGCTTTTACTCCTACACTTAAAGATTCTTTAATCATTTTTCTTTCTAAAGGATCTGGAGCTACATTGTCTATTGTGACATACTTTTCTCTTTCAATAGGCCCTTTTTTATCAATAGGATTTCCTAAGCCATCTAAAACTCTTCCCAATAATCCCTCTCCAACAGGAACACTTAATGTCCTCCCACTTGGAATTACTTCACAACCATGCCCTATCCCTTTCATTTCTCCTAATGGCATCAGTAGGACCCTATCATTATGGAACCCTACTACTTCTGCATCAATTTTATCATCAGAATTTAAAAGTTTTATATGACAATGTTCGCCTAAATGAACTAAAGGCCCTTCTGATTCAATTGTAAGCCCTACAACTCTTACAACTTTACCTTTAGCTTTAATTGTTTCAAGTTCTAATATTTTCTTTTTCAACTTTTCAAAATCTGCTAATACCAATTATTACACCTCAGATATAGAATCTAATATCAATTCTATTTGACTTTTTATTGTAGCATCAATTTTACCTAATTTAGTTTCTATTATACAACCACCCTGTTCAATTGTCCTATCTTCAATAATTTCTATAAGTTCTAACCCTTGAAAGTTATATTTTAAAAGTTCTATTAATTCATCTTTATATTCTAATTGATTCCAATTTACATAAATTTTAATTTCTTTAGACGTTTGAACTTTTTTTATTGCATCTAAAACATTGTTGAATAAAACTTCTTTATTCCCTATTTCTATTTTTATTACCTTTTCTGCAATTAAGACTGCCAACTCAATTATCTCTTGATTATTTTCTTTTATTGCTTCTCTAGATTTCAAACTTGCTTCGTTTAAAATTTTATTTGCTGATATTAGAACAGACGTTATATTTTCTTCCATATCTCTTTTAGCTTGTTCTAATCCTTCATTATATCCTTCATTCCAAGCCTTTTCTTTTATACTTTGACTTTCTTGTTCTCCTTGATAAATTCCATTATTGATTATTTCTTGTGCTTCTAATTTAGCATTTTCAATTATTTCTATTGCTTCAATATGAATAGACTCTAGCTCTTTCTTTTTTTCTAAAATTCTCTCCTCTAACTCTTCTAAAAGGAGTTCATTTTCCACTTCATTTACTAAACTAGAATTTTCATAATCTTCAACATCACCATTATCTAAAACTTGAATTTTTTGAGCTACTTCTTTCACTATTCTTTCAGTAGAAATTTGAACAGTTTTTACGTTTTTATTGATAAGATTACCTTTAATTACATTAAACAATCATCTCATCCTCTCCACCTCTCGCTATTATAATTTCTCCTGTTTCTTCAAGTTTTCTTATAACATTAACAATTTTTTGTTGTGCTTCTTGTACGTCTTTAACTCTAACTGGTCCTGCAAACTCCATATCTTCTCTAAGCATATCTGCTGCTCTTTTTGACATATTTTTGAATATTTTTTCTGACACATCTTCTGATGATCCTTTTAATGCAAGAGATAAATCTTTAGATTCAACTGATTTAAGAATTTGTTGTACTCCTCTATCATCAAGTAATATAATGTCTTCAAATACAAACATTCTTTTTCTGATTTCTTCTGCCAATTCTGGGTCAGTTTCAGAAAGTGATTCAATAATAGTTTTCTCTGTCCCTCTATCAACATTAGCAAGCATTTCCACTAAAGTATCTAATCCTCCAGCAGATGTATAATCTTGCCCTACTACTGTAGATAATTTTCTCTCTAGGACTCTTTCAACTTCTCTTATCATTTCAGGAGAAGTTCTTTCCATACTTGCTATTCTTCTTGCTATATCAACTTGTTTTTCCTCTGAAAGATTTCTAAATATTTCTCCTGCCTTAACTCCCGGTAAATAAGAAATAATTAAAGCAATAATCTGTGGATGTTCTCCTTGTATAAAGTTTAATATTTGTTCGGACTCTGTTTTTTGTATAAAATCAAAAGGCCTAACTTGTAAACTTGATGTAAGTTTAGTTATTATTTCAACTGCCTTCGATTCTCCCAATGCTGATTCTAAAAGTTCTCTTGCATATGTTATTCCACCTTGTGATAAATATTGTTGTGCTAACATAAGCTCATTAAACTCTTCAAAGACCTTATCTTTCATTTCTGGACTTATTTTAGTTGTTTTAGCTATCTGCAAATACAGTTCTTCTATTTCTTCACTCTCTAAATGTTTGAAAACCTCTTTTGATACATCTTGCCCAAGAGCAATAAGAAGTACTGCTGCCTTCTCTATTCCTGATAATCTATCTGCCACAATAATCCCCTACTCTTCCCCAAGCCAATTTTTAATAAGAGCTGCAACTTCTTCTGGCTTTTGTTTTGCAATTTGTTTAATTTGATTTTCTTGATCCATACGTTCTTGTTCTTCAACGCTAACTTTTTCTTCAAGTTCAAGCTCTTCCATTTGTGGTAATAACTCTTCAATTGCTTTCGCTTCTTGCTGTCTAAGTTTTTTAGCTTCTAAAGCTTTATAAATTATATATCCAATTATCAGAAGTAATAAAAATCCAAGTAAACTTCCAGCTGCTATATACATATTTCTTATTTTTTTAGCTTCTTTTTCAGCTGCAAGTTGAATTTCATTTAAAGCATCAGTATTAAATGGAATTACATCAACATTAATTGTATCTCCTCTTCTTAGATTTAAAGCCACTGCTGACTCTACAATCTTTTGAAATTGAGCTTTATCTTCTGGTTTAACTTCTTTATCTTTAAAATAACTAGAGTCTTTATTTAAAGTAACTGAGACACTCATTCTCTTAATTTGACCTATAGATTTTTCATAAGACAAATTCTTTTTATCCATTTCATAATTAACTGTTTTTTCATTTTTATTATAGTTACTATTTGCATTTTGGTTTTCTGTTCCCACATATTCTGGAATGTTTGTTGTTGTACCTGCAACTCCCTCTGCAGGATTTGTTGCCCCATTTGTTGTAGCATAAGCTTCATCTTTACTTTGTACACTTCTTACTATTCCATCTGTTCCTTGTTCTCCATTTATTGTAGGAGTTGTATATGATTCTGTTGTATAGGCCTCTTTATCAAAGTCTAGTTCAATAGCAACTTGTACTTTAAAATTCCCTACACCTAAAACGCTTAAAACATCATTAGCTTTTTTCTCTAATTGTTTTTCCATTTCTTTTTGTAGTTCAATTCTTTTTTTAGTTATCAAATTGCCTTCATTTTCCAAGTCAACTCTGTCTGAAAGTATACTTCCATTAGTATCTACTACTGATACATCTTGTTGACTCATTCCTTCAACTGAACTTGCAACTAAAACTATAATACTTTTTATATTTTCCTCTGTTAACTTACTTAAAGGATCTAGTTGTAATAAAACTGATGCTTTTGCTCCTGTTTTTTCATCTGCAAAAGGAGAATCATTAGCAGGAGTTATACTTACTGATGCTTTTTTTACTGCATCTAAAGCTCCTATTGTTCTTTCTAATTCACCTTTTTGAGCTCTTAAATACATCATTTTCTTGTCAAACTCTGTAGCTCCAATTTTAGCACTATCAAAAATTTCAAACCCTACTGTTCCATTAGTTGGTATTAAACCTTCTTTACTAATATCTAGTCTAATTGAGTATTTTGCATTTTTATCTACTTCTATTGTACTTCCATCATTAGTAATTTTGTAAGTAATTGCTTTTTTATCCAAATATTGTTTAATTAAAGCTGCATCTTTTGACTCTAATTCTGTAAATAATGGTTCATATATAACTCTATTATTTAAAAAAGCCAATGTCCCTATAAGAGTTACAGATGCCAGCATTACTAAAATTAAAGTAATCTTTTGAATTTTACTAAAGCTATCCCATACTTTTTGAAAGTTTTCTTTTAAGTTCTTTAACCAGCTATTCATTATTCCTCCAACTAAACTTGCATTCTCATAAATTCTTGATAGGCATCCATAACTCTATTTCTTACTTCTGTTACAAACATTAATGAAACTTCTGCCTTTTGAGAAGCAATCATAACTTCATGAATATTGTCTGTTTTCCCTACTACATAATCTTCTGTTAATTTATCTGATTCTATTTTTAATTTGTTGGCTTCATTTAATGCCCCTTTTAAAATATCTGAAAATTTTTCTGAGCTCTCTTTATTATCTGTATTTTTATTTGTTGTTAAGTTATTTAAAGTTTTTAATCCCATTGCATTATTTACTGAAACCATCTAAACCCCTACTTTCCTATTTGAAGTGCAGCTTGTGCCATTGATTTTGCATTTGTTATAACTGTTGCATTTGCTTCATATGCTCTAGTTGCTGTAATCATATCAACCATTTCTTTAACTACATTTACATTTGGCATGGCAACATACCCTTTTTCATTAGCATCTGGATGCTCTGGATCATATACATAGTTAAATGGTGTTTGATCTTCAGCAATTTTTAAAACTTTTACCCCACCAGTATAATTTTTTTCAACATCATCTTTGGTCAAATTCATAGGTACTATAAAATCCTTTTTATTCTCCCCAAATACAGCCATTTTTCTTCTATAAGCTTCCCCTTTTTCTGTTCTAGTTGTTTGAGAATTTGCTATATTATCAGCGATTAAATCCATTCTAAGTCTTTCTGCTGTAAGACCTGATGCACTTGTATTCATAATGTTAAAAATACCCATAGTTCCCTCCTATTTTGTTTTTATAACACTTTTTAATAATGAAAAATTTTGACTTATTCTATTTGTTGCAAATTGATATCTTATATTATTTTTTGTTTGTTCAACTTTTTCTTTTTCTACATCTATATTATTTCCATCATTTCTCATTGTAGTTGACTTTTCTTCTATTATGCTGGGAGATACTACATCTAAGCTTGTTGTATTTCCAAAAGTAAAATGCTTTTCATTTGTCACTTTTCCATCAATACTCATTTGATTTCCATCAATAGCCTGTTGTAAAAAAGATTCAAACTTAATATCTTTTCTTTTATAATTAGGTGTATTTATATTAGCAATATTATTAGCTAATAAATCTGCTCTTTGTGTATACGCATCTAAACCTTTTTCTAAAATTTTGATATTATTGTCAAATAGTTTCATAATTCCCCCTTAATCAATAATTTTTATAGTTTATTGCAAAACTCTAACGTCTTTATTTTATTTAATATAAAAAACTACATTTTTTATGTAATCCCCCCACCTTCGGTGGGGAAAGAAAGGGAGAGTCGGAGCGGAGCCCGAACCCACGGTAAGGAAGTATCCTCACCACTCCTCTAAAAATTTGATTTTACTATGTTTGGTTATGCCTGAGTGGTTACTTTTATTCTTAAATTTTGTTCTTTTTAAGTGTTATTTTTTCACTGATATAAACTACTAAACACCCTAAACATAAACTAAATAAATTTACAAAGAAATTGCTCGAATTGACACCTGGCCAAATACCCTTTATTGAAGCAATTATAAGTCCTGTAATAAAAGAAATAGTAATATTTTTAAAATTACTAAAGAAATATGCAATTAGTTTCGAAAATAAGACTATACCAATAATAACTCCAATTCCTACAAAAACTAAAGGAATTATTTTTAATTTATTTACATAAGAAAGAATATTGTAATATTCTCCTAATATTAGTAAAAGCATTGACCCTGAAATACCCGGTATTATCATAGCCCCAGCGCCTACAATGCCACATAAAAGTAATTTTATATAATAGAATAAATTAAACTCTGTCCTAACTTCAAGTATCTCTGAGGATTTTTTGAAATATAAAAAAATTAAAACTAATATAGCACCAAATATAAAAGCTGTTATACTAGATTTACTAAATTTATCTTTATTTTCCTTCAAAATAATTGGCAAAGATGCCAAGATTAATCCTATAAAGAAGAAACTGGTTGGCTCTGGAAATTTCAAATATAGTATTTCTATTACTTTAGCAAATAATAATATTCCTATACCTACTCCAAAGAATAGTGGTAACAAGAATTTTAAATACTCTATTTTTTTTGATTTTGGAGCTAGAATAAAATTACCTATTGCTTCAGTTAGCTTATCATAAATCCCTAAAATAAAAGCAATTGTTCCTCCTGAAACTCCTGGAATTATATTGGCTATACCAATAGCAATTCCACTAAATAAAAGCTTTAACATTAAACTTGTTCTCCCTTTCTATTCAATCCATTTATTTCTTCTACAAAAGATTTTACATCATTAAAATTTTTATATACTGATGCAAACCTAACATAAGCAACTTCATCTATAAGTTTTAACTTTTCCATAATAAGTTCTCCTAAGACTTCACTGCTTATTTCAGTACTATTACTTTCATATAGCTCGCTTTCTACTTGTATTGCTAAATTTTCTAAAGCGCCTGTATCAATGTCTCTTTTAACTGTAGCTCTTAAAAGCCCTTTTAATATTTTCTCTTTGCTAAATTCTTCTTTTGTCCCATTTTTTTTTACAACATAAAAAATATTCTCTTCCAACATCTCAAAAGTTGTAAATCTCTTTCCACACTTTAAACATTCTCTTCTTCTTTTTATAGAAAATCCTTTAGAATAAGACCTTGAGTCTATTACTTTGCTATCATCATTTTTACAGAAAGGACATCTCATTGTAGATTCCTCCTAATTTTTTTCTTCAAAATCTATAAGTTCAACAATTTCTTCTGGAGATTTAGCATTTAAAAGTTTTTCTCTAAAATCGTCATTTCTAATCAATCTTGATATTCTAGCTAATATTTTTAAATATGTTTTACTATTTTTTAGTGGAGATGCAAAAACAAAAAATAAATTCACCTTTTCTTCGTCTACCGAATTAAAGTTTACTCCTTGTTTACTAACACCAAAAGCAATAACTAAATCCTCTGCTGATTCTGTTTTTGCATGTGGAATTGCAACACCTTTACCAATCCCAGTACTTCCTAATTTTTCTCTATCTTTTAAAGCCTCTAATGTTTTTTCAAAGTCTTCTATTTTCCCTGATTTTTCTAATAATTTTGTTAATTCTAACAAAGCTTCTGTTTTATTTGTTGCTTTCATATCTAATTCAACGGATTCAATTTTTAAAAATTCTGTAATTCTTTCTAAATTCATTTTTCCTCCCCTAGATGTTTTTTTATATTTAATTCTAAAAATAAATTATAATTCAAAAAATTCTCTAAAATACTTATAACACTTATAATTTTATTGTTATCAAGCTCTAATTCATACAAACCTTTTATGTCAATTGATATCAATCTTTTCAAATATTCTTTCTGATAATCAAATAATAAAATTCCTTCTTCACTTTTTTTTTCTTGTATAGAACCTTCTTTCATATTAAAAAATAAACCACTCCCTGTGCTTATTTTAAGTCCTTCATAACAAAGAATTTTATAAAAAAAATAACTAAGAATTATTAAAACTTTATTCTTACTTTTTTCTTCTTGAATAGCATTTAATGTATTTATAACAAGTTTATACAACTTCTTAGACTCAATGTTTTCAAATGTAATTTTATCTATTACAATTAATATGTATAAAGATAATTCTAACTTGAAAAAATTTGACTTTATTGAAAAAAAAGGGTTTTTTAGTTGAAGAGAAGTGTTATAAAAATACTCTCCTTTTTTCTTTAAAATATAATCTCCTAACACAAGTATATCTGAAGCATATATTTCTCTATTTTTACTTTTTCTAATCCCTTTTATCAAGACTTTTATTTTACCTCTATTTTCTTCAAAAATAGTAATTATTCTATCATTTTCGTTGATTTCTTCTTTATTTATAACTAATCCTTCTACCTTTAATTCTTCCATACTAAACCTAATTTATCTTAAAATATGAATCATTTATGCCTTTATTTATTTTAACATCTGTAAAAGTTAATGTTGAGTACAATACTCCATCTTGATAAATTTCTACTTTACTTGGAAATTTCAATTTTCCTTCTTTTTTATACGATGAAAAAACTACTTTTACTCCTCCACTAAGAGCTATTGAATTTATTTCCTTATCTTTTAAAATGATACTTTTATTTCCTTTTTTTATCTCTGCAATTGCTTGTAAAATATAATTGTCTTCTGAACTAACTTTTTCTGTTATTGTATTCTTTAGAAGTGGATAATATATTGATTTTTTATTCCCATTATAAATGTATTTTTCACCTTTATTCATTTGTGGTAAAAGCATTTCTTTATAAGCTTTCCCTGGATACTCTATCATTAAATTATAAGTTTTTTCTTTTTTATTTTTATTATCAATTACCGTTTCTTTTACCTTAGCTGAAAAATCATTTATTTTTGACAGCGAATTAGCAAATGTTATCACATTCAAAATCACCATCATTAAAAATATTTTTTTTAACACTTTAATCCTCCTATTTTAATACCATCACTTGCGTAACTTCAAATATATTGTATGGTAATCTTAATTCTATATCTTGAAACAAATCTTCTTTTTTCTTTTGTACCTTAGTAATCTGACCTATGTAAAAATCTTTAGGATATAAATCTCCTATCCCTGAAGTATATATTTTATCCCCATTTTTTATCAATGCATCTGTTTCTATATTTTCAACTGTTAATGTATTGGAATTATTTCCTTTTAAAATAGCTAAATGTTTATTATTCCCTACAACAACACTAGTATATTTTCCTGATTTAGAAATTAACTCAACTATAGAATTATTTTTAGTTACTTCTTTTATCCTTCCAACTAATATTTCATCTTTTACTACAGCAAGTCCAACCCTAATACCATCTTCTGAACCTTTGTCAATAACAAACTCATTATATACACTTAAAGCATCTTTAAAGCTTACATTAGCTACTATAAACTCTCTTTCTGCTGTCTGCTTTAAATCCAAAATTGTTTTTAATCTTTGATTTTCAACTTTTAAATCCTCTACATATTTCTTATCTATCTTAAGTTTAAAATTTTCTTTCTTTAGTCTTTCATTTTCTTTTAAAATTCTTTCAATATCTCTAATATTTTTTATTGCATTTTTTGTCTTTCCTGTACCTTTATAAACTAATGATTTAATTGGAATAAATAACTTATTAAGTCCTCCACGAATATAATTTAATTGCGTTTTTGCAAAAAAAATAAATAAAATTGTTCCTATTATTATCATGTATAAATTTCTTTTTTTCTTTTTTTCTCTAAAATTCATTAATTAGCTCCTTAAAACAACTTCTCTTGGCTTATTATATACCAAAGATTATCCTCTGTAAAGAATTAATATCTATACCATGTTCGATATTTCTCTCTAAATCCCATTTTCTTATACAATTTTATTGCATGTTCATTATTATTAATAACTTGTAAATAACCCTTTCTTATATTTATTTTTCGTGCTTCTACCAAGATACCTTTTATTATCTCTGTTGCATACCCTTTCTTTCTTTTGTTTTCTTTAACAAAAATATTAAAAATTCCAATTCGTGCTTCTTCTACCACTGCCATTCCACAAGCTACTATTTCACCTTTTATTTCTTTTGAAAAATAAATATTATTATCAATGTTTTTATCTAATATTTTCTTTAAAATTTTTTCTTCTTTAAATGAAAGTTTATTTTCCAAAGAAAAAAAATCAAACCATTTTTTATCAAAGCCCCATGAAATATTAATTTTTTCTACCTCATAGTTAATTTCTTCTATATCTATTTCTTTTATTATTACTAATTCTCTTTTAGGAAGTCCTTTATTTTCTAAAAATCTATCTACTTCTTCAAAATTATCGCCTTCCATTATTTTAAATATCATAGAAAGCTTTTTTTCTTCATAAAGCTTTCTACAATATTCATATTTTTCTTCCAAATCAAAATAAGATTCGTACATGGGATTAATGCTATTAGCTCTTTTTGTATAACCTTCTGAAAATCTCATAATCCAGCCATCATAAGTTTTTTCCTCCAATGCAGGCCAACTTCTCATCATCATAAGCTCTATCTCTATTATCTCCATGTATCCTCCACTTATTTTTTAGAAACTAATTCACCATTATCCCAAGTACCTTTTTGAGTTTTTCCATCAGAAAATATTTTTTTCCCTTGCCCAGAAATCTTATCGTCTGCAAAATCTCCTTCATAAACAGTTCCACTTGTCCAAATCATTTTCCCTTTTCCATGCTTTTTATTATCTTTAAAATCTCCTTCGTAAACTTCTCCTGTTGCCCAAGTATACTTACCTTTCCCATTATAATTACCATCTAAAAAGTCACCTTCATATTTACTTTTATTAGAGTAATAATAAGTTCCTTTACCTGTTCTTTTATCTCCAATAAAAGAACCTTCATATCTATCTCCATTCGTATAGTACATTTTCCCAAAGCCTTCTTTGCCATTTTTACCAAAGGCTCCTACATATTTTTCACCATTAAGATATTGCATTGTCCCTTGGCTTGGAAGATTATCCACAAACTTTCCATTATATATTCTTCCATCTATAAAATAATACTTCCCTTCCAACATTTTATCAGTTAAAAAACTTCCATCAAAAGTTTCACCATTTGCAAATCTCATTTTCCCAACACCTGATTTTACATTATTTACAAAAGTTCCTTGATATTTATCTCCATTTTTATAGAAATAAGTCCCATAACCTTCCATTTTATTATCTTTAAACTGGCCATCATAAACTTCTTCATTTGTGAAAGTAAATCTTCCTTTATCTAGGTAATCATTTCTAAATGTACCAACAAACTTACTTCCATCTCCATAAATTAAAGTCCCTTTACCATCTTTTTTCTCTGCTATAAATTGCCCTGTATATTTATCTCCATTTGGATAAGTATAAGTTCCTGTTCCATCAATTTTCTGATTTTTAAAATTACCTTCTACGGTTTTCCCATCAATATAGAACATTTTCCCTTTTTTCATGTCTCCATCCAGAAAAGTTCCTTCAAACTTTTGTCCAAAAATCCAAAGATATACACCTTCACCTGTTCTTTGATTTTTTACGAAATCACCTATATATTTATCTCCATTTTTATAAAAATATGTTCCTTTACCTTGAGCTTCACCATCTACCATTGCGCCTTCGTATCTTTCTCCATTTGCAAATTCTACAGTATTTTCATCCCCACTCAATTTAGCTTCAACAAAATTTCCTCTAAATATATTATTTTCTTTATCTTGAAGAGTTCCTTTACCTGTGATTTTTTCTGCTTCCCATTCTCCTTCATATATATTCCCATCAATAATATACTTCCCTAATCCTTGTTTTTTCCCATCAATAAAATTTCCTACATATACATTTCCATCTGCCCATGTATAAGTTCCTTCTCCAGATTTTTTATTATTCAAATAAAGTCCTTCATAAACATCTCCATTTTTATAATAAAATTTACCTGCCCCTTCCATTTTACCTTTTACATACTGCCCTTCAAAATAATCTCCAGTAGCCCATACTGTTTTCCCAAAACCTTCTGGTTTCCCTTGAACAAAAAATCCTGTATAAGTAATACCATTTTCTGTATCTTTAAAAATTCCTTTCCCAGTATATCCTTCTTCTAATTCTGATAAAGCTATGATTTTTAAAGTTTCTTCTTTTTTTTCTTCTGCTGTTACTGTTGCTTTTGATTCTAGTTCATTATTCTTCTCAACTTCATTTGAAACTACTGTTTCAATATGTTTTGCAGTTTCTTCCCCTAAACTCATAAAACTAACCACTATAAATGTCCCCAAAATTAGCATAATTTCTTTAAATTTTTTCAATTTCTCGCCCCCTAAAATTTTTATTATATTTATTATTTTACTTTATTTATAAAATAATTGCAAAATTAAAAAACATAGATATATAATAACCTATCTTTTTCTCATTTGCAAACAAGAAGTGATATTTGTTTAAAATAAAAAGAGTACCATTCAAGGTACTCTAAATATTACATCATTCCCATTCCTCCAGGCATTCCACCCATAGGCATTTCTGGTTTTTCTTCTTTTTTATTTGCTACTACAACTTCTGTTGTTAAAAGCAATGCAGACACTGAAGCTGCATTTTGAATTGCTGACCTTGTTACTTTTGCTGGGTCAATTATTCCTGCTTTAACCATATCTACATATTCTTCTTTAGCCGCATCAAATCCAATTCCTGGTTCAGAGTTTTTAACTTTTTCTACAACTACTCCTCCGTCTAAACCTGCATTTTCTGCAATTTGTCTTAATGGTGATGAAAGAGCCTTTTTAACTATTTCTACTCCAACTCCTTCTTCCCCTTCAAGAATAAAATCTTTCATTTCTGCAACAATTTCTACAAGAACTGATCCTCCACCAGGTACAATTCCTTCTTCTACCGCTGCTCTCGTAGCATTTAAAGCATCTTCTATTCTTAATTTTTTCTCTTTCATTTCTGTTTCTGTAGCAGCTCCTACTTTAATTACTGCTACTCCACCAGAAAGTTTTGCAAGTCTTTCTTGTAATTTTTCTTTATCATAGTCAGAAGTTGTTTCTGAAATTTGCTTTTTAATTTGTCCTATTCTAGCAGAAATTAATTCGCTATTTCCAGCTCCATCAACAATTATTGTATTATCTTTTGTAATTTTAACTTTTGCTGCGCTTCCTAAATCTGCAAGCGTTGCTTCTTCTAATTTCATACCTTTTTCTTCAGTGATTACTTCTCCACCTGTTACAACAGCTATATCTTCAAGCATTGATTTTCTTCTATCTCCAAAGGCTGGGGCTTTTACTGCTACAACATTTAATGACCCTCTAAGTTTATTAACAACTAATGTTGTTAATGCTTCTCCTTCAACATCATCTGCTATTATTAATAAAGGTCTTCCTGTTTTTATAAGTTCTTCTAATACTGGTAAAATATCTTTCATAACAGATATTTTTTTATCTGTTAATAAAATATACGGATTATCTAATGTAGCTTCCATTCTTTCAGTATCATTAACCATATATGGCGATACATATCCTTTATCGAATTGCATTCCTTCTACCACTTCTAAAGAAGTTTCCAAAGCTTTAGCCTCTTCTACAGTGATTACTCCATTTTCTCCCACTTTAGCCATTGCTTCAGCGATTAAAGCTCCTATTGTCTCATCTGCTGCTGATATTGAGGCTACTTGAGCTATCTCATCATTACCAGATATTTTTTTAGATTTTTTTTGTAAAATAGAAACTGCTTCTTTCGTTGCTTTTTCAATTCCTTTTTTTACAAACATTGGGTTAGCTCCAGCGCTAATCATTTTTAACCCTTCTTTAACCATTGCTTGTGCTAAAACTGTTGCTGTTGTTGTTCCATCTCCTGCAACATCATTTGCTTTAGTTGCAACTTCTTTAACAAGTTGAGCTCCCATATTTTCAAATGGATCTTCAAGTTCAATCTCTTTTGCAATTGAAACTCCGTCATTTGTTATAAGTGGTGAACCAAATGATTTTTCTAAAACTACGTTTCTTCCTCTTGGTCCTAAAGTTATTTTTACTGCATTTGCTAATGTATCTACACCTTTTTCAAGTTTTTTTCTCGCTTCTTCATTAAACATTAATATTTTTGCCATTTTTTACCTCCAATAAATTCAATTAATATAGTTTGTTGTAAAACTCCAACACCTTTATTTTACTTACATAAAAAACTACATTTTTTATATAATCCCCGCCACCATCGGTGGGGAAAGAAAGGGAGAGTCGGGACGAAGCCCGAACCCACGGCAAGGAAGTATCCTCACCACTCCATAATTCGACTAAAGGCTTAAAAGCCTAAGTCTCATTAAAACCAATAAAAATCTTATTTGTATTATTTTTAACTATGTACATATACTTTTTTAGTTTTGCAACTAGCTAATTCCATTAATAATTAACAGTTAAAAGATTTTTAAAATTGCTATATATATATTCTTCTCTCTTAACTTTTAATTGCTATTCTTCAATTACTGCTAATATTTTTTCAACATCAGCTATTAAATATTTTTCTTCTCCATCTTTAATTTCTGTTAAACCATACTTTTCATAAACTACTTTGTCACCTTTTTTTAATCCTTCTAGTTTATCCCCTGTTCCAACAGCTATAACCTCACCTGTATTAGGTTTCTCTTTTGATACTGTTCCAGGAAGTATGATTCCTCCTTTTGTTTTTTCTTCAATTTCAACAGCTTTAAGTAATACTCTGTTTCCAATTGGTTTAATCGTCATAAAAATACCTCCTAAATTTTTATTATTAGCACTCATTATTAAAGAGTGCTAATCACTATGAAAATAATATCTCATTTTTTTTCTGTTGTCAATTATTTTTTTGAAAAAAAATAACATTCAGCCATGTTAAAAATTTTAAATATCAATCATTTACAAACGTCTTTGTCGCAAGAATAAAGGAGCCTTATAAGACGTAGCCCAATGTCATCAATTTAAGAAATTATCCAGTATAACCTTCTCAAATTTTTGCTATGATGAAAGATTCAAAAAGCTTAAAACTTCTTGTCTCCCCTTATCAGGGGGAGATTTAGAGGGGGAATTAGACTCGCTAAGTTGATGACATTAAGACGTAGCCTCCCATTGCAAGAATTATTCCTCGCAACTCCTCTAAAACTTTAATTTTAAAATATTTGTTATCCCTCTAATAGTTATAAAAAAAATTGAAAGCTTTTTTCTTTTAAGCTTTCAATTTCCCATAAAAACAAGACCCTATTGCTCCAATATAATCTGAAGCCTCTAAAGGAATTACTTTTTCATATTCTTTTTCTAAAAAACTTATTATAGCTTTATTTTTCGCAACTCCACCACTTACCAAAAGAGTTTTATCTTTAAACTTATTAAGCATTGGTTTTAACCTCAAAAATAAAGAATAATTTATCCCAGAGCATAGTTCTTCCAAAGTTCTTCCTCTACTTATTTCTCCTATTAATTCTGTTTCGGAAAAAATAGCACAAGTTGAATTTAATTTTACTGGGTTTTCAAAATGTTCTGAAAGTTCATCTAAGGAAACCTCTAAAACATTTGCCATATTCTCTAAATACCTACCACAAGAAGCAGCACATTTTTCATTGAGCTCTAAATCAACTATTATTCCTCTTTCTATTTTCATAATTTTAACATCTTGTCCTCCTAAATCAAGCAAAACAAAATCCTTTAAATTACTTGAAAAAATAGCTCCATAAGCATGTGCTTTCAGTTCATTAATAACTTTAAAACCGTGAAAACTCATATTATTTCTTCCATAGCCTGTAGCTACATTTATATCACCTTTTTGAAAACCAATTTTATCAAAATCTACATGAAGAACTCCATCTAAGTTTTTACAATAGTCTCTATAAAATTCAATAGTACTATATTTATTTTGTTTTTTTACTTTCCCTTCTTCCATATAACATATTTTTACTCTTCTACTTCCTAAATCCATCCCCAATATTTTCACAGCATGTCTCCTATCATCTCAATAAATGAATCTAGTCTAAGCTTTGTTCTTTCATCCAACTTTTGCTCTCTATCTATTTCAATGTTAATAAAAGGATATGTCAATTTGTCTTTTAAAACTATATTATCAAGAATTCTATGACAAAATTTTTGAGTGTAATGAATTACTCCATCAATTTGCCTTAATTCTAAATCTTTTTCCAGTTTTTCAAGTCTAAAATCCATTCCATATGGATATGTATAGTCCAAATATTGTTCAAATATATTTTTAGCATTTCTCCACCTTGGAAATGCAAACTCCCTTTGAACTTCATTAAAAACAACTATAGCTCCTTTACTTTCAATATATTCATAGATATCCTCAGCTAAAGGCGGAACCCCTAAATATGCAAGTCTTATAACTTTTTCCTGAGATTTTTTTTGTCTAGCTTCCCAAAGCTTATTTTCAACCTCTTTTTCAAAATTATCTGGATTTCCCCAAAAATCCGAACAACTAACTTGAAATAAATGACTATCTTTTGACGATATTTTTCCTTCTTTTGAAAGTTCGTCTAATTCTTTAACTTTTTCTCTAATAATATTTAATCTATCACGCCAACTCTCTACTTCCAATTGGCTTACCCCAAATGATTTCATAAATTTCTTAAAATTTTTCTTAATGTCTTCTAAATCTCTTGATTTAGGATATGAAAAATCTACAACGCTTATCCCTTTTAACTTTAGTATTTCTATTAATGAAGCGGTATTTGAACAATCTCCCTCTAAAACTCCTATTATTTCACTAACCCCTTCTGATAAACAAACTCCATAAATTCCTTTTATCCATGCACACATACTTTTAGGAAATCCATCTCTTTCTGCTATTTCAATATATTTATCAACTTCCCCACTAGATAAAATATTGTTTAAATCAATAGGCATATTCCCACTTGCATAGATAACTTCAACTGGAACTGTTGTCGTTATTCCTATTTTTTTCATATACTAGCTCCTCTTTCAATAAGTATTACAACATTTAAAATTGTTTTTTACAAATTTAAAAGCCATGTTATTATATAAAAAATACTAGGATAACACAAGGAAATTTTAAACTTTATACTTTATGTTAAAGTATAATAAAATCTGTAAAATTATAATTATTGGTATCCCTATAAAAAATTTCTTTTTTTTAGTTTTATGATGAAAAATATACATGCCCAAAATTGATCCAAAAGCCCCTCCCAAAATTGCATTTAACAAAAGTGTATTTTCACTAACTCTATAAGCTTTATTTTTAGCTTTCCATTTATCTAATCCCATTACTATAAAACTATAGATATTTACAGCTAGTAAATAATAAATAAAATTTCTCATTTTAATCCTCTTCCTTATAAATTTTATAAAAAATTGCTGATAATCCAAAACAAACTACTGAAAATAAAGCTGTTAAATATATTCCACTT